>JANWZY010000046.1:0-7704 GCA_025061935.1 Verrucomicrobiia bacterium | reverse complement strand
TAAGGGTCCAGCATTACCGGTGCCAACCTGGAAACGCACATAAATCTGTGTCAACCTTGGCCCTGTCCCTAGGCTTTCCCTTCTCCATGTGTCCGTTTTCGCCAGGTTCGTGCCTAAGATGCTGTCACAAAACAGGACACCCGCACCCTCGCGGCAGTCGGAAAGCGGAGGAACTGGAATCTACCTACTGCCGCGCTGTACGGGCGCGGGCGCAGCGTTCTGGCAGTGTGGACGAAACTGGTACAACAAAACCAGTGCCGTGCCTGGCGTCCGAAGCCAGCGAGCTAGGCCACGGAATGTAGATCAATCATAAATGCGAGCAGAGCCAAGGGTGTAAAGGTCTACTTGGCGCTAAGCGGTTCCCTAAACTGCAACAGGGCGAATTTTGGCGGCGAGCCTGGCTAAAATAAGGAGAGCCAACACCGTGCGTGACAACTGGATGGGTAATTTTGGTCGGGCACAGACCGGATTCCGGAAGCAAACAACACAAAGAGCGGAAGTCTGATCGCTTGGTCGACCAAACAGGCTAGTCTGGGGGAAGGCATTTGCTTCGGAGCGGCCAATAGGTCCGGGACGCCGTGTGTTGCAAACTCCGTAGTGGCCTTAAATGCGCGAGGCCCGGCATCGGCTTTTGCCGGGCCTCGGCTCTTGTCAGAACCCCACGCCTCGGGTTTGTAATGGCCTTTTTAGTTATCCGGGCTAAGCCCGGGGTGCGGGAAAAGGAAGCACTGTCTCAAAGCAGCACGTGTCCTGTGACCTGGCCCGAATCATTGGGCTTACACGTTGGCGGCACAGTGATTTCCCGAATTTCATAGCTGGTGTCGAAGGTGCCGTTCCGGTCGGCAGGGCAATGGACTGCGTCAATGTTGCCGGCCCGGCCTATGTATGGCTTAAGGTCTTCTTTACCCGGAATAGCGTTTCCGGCTGTGCGTGCCTCCAGTGCCCAAGACTGTTTCGCACCATCAATCTGGCGCAGATTGTTGATGCATGCGTTCTTCTGCGCGGTCTCGCGCGCCTTGACGAAGTTCGGAATGGCGATCATGGCGAGCATGCCGATAATCGCCACTACGATCATGATTTCGACCAGCGTAAATGCCGGACTGGTTGCAGTTTTCGTTCTCATGTCTGCTTGTCGGGTTGTCTGCCTTGTGTTTGCGTGCTTAACCCGGCACCAAGCGGACATGTATGATCCGAATTAGTATGATTCCAAACTTACCAATCGCCCGCTGTTGCCGAGATTCCGCCTCAAGCTAAGCACGGCCTGTCCAACAATTAAACACCAAAAATTTCGGATGGTTGCATCCGAATTTTGGCCGATACTCAACTGCGGTCAAGCCCGGTTTATGCTCAACCCTGCTGCCCGGGCAGACCTCTGTCGCGCGCGGCTGGTTAGGCGCCAGCGTCCGAGCGCGGACCCGGGCCAAGGCGGTCAGTTGGGGCTAATTGGTTTGGGGCTTCGCTTTCGTATCGAGCTCGATGTCCTTAAACACGGGCATTGCCGCCTCGGTCTTCGCCCGCCGCGCCGCCGCTTCACGCTGGAGCTTCGATTCGCGCTGCAAATGCTCGACCTCGGCCTCGCGCGTCAGAGGCATCGATTCGGTCCTGCGGGCCGTTTCAGCGGCAGCGGCTTCAGGTGTCGGCAGTACCTTAGGTCGAATGAGCACAATCAACTCGCGCCTGTCCGTGCTACGACTCGTACTCTTGAACAGGTACCCGAGCAACGGGATGTCTTTTAATATTGGCACTCCTTGGTCTGACCGCTTCAAGTCCTCGGTGATGAACCCGCCGAGCATGATTGTTTCGCCATCGCGCACGGCGATCTTGGCATTCGCCGAGCGGCTTATTGTCGAGGGCACCTTCCCAACGTTTGCTATGTCAACCATCTCACCGACGCTATCAATCGTCTGCTGAATGTCCATGACAACAAGCCCGTCGGGGTTGATTAATGGCAGCACGTCCAGCGTGATACCGATAAACAACTGTTGGATGGTGTTGTAGGACCCGTACCCCCAGCCGTAGGCCGAGCCTGTCGGGTACGGCCGCGTACCGCCTATCTGGATTGTCGCCGGGTTCGCGTGCGTGGTTACCACGTGCGGACGCGACAGAATATGTGCGCGGCTGTCGTTTGCTGCCGCTTGAACGGCAACATCAAAGTCACCCGGGTATCGGCCCCACCAACTCAGGCCCGCTGCGATCTTGCTTAATCCGTTCGTGCCGAGGCCAGGTAGTGTAGGCTCATTTTGAATTACCCCGCTGTGCCCGAATTTGTTGATTTGTTGCGGCCGCATCAACCAACTGACGCCGAATGACCTGCTGTCGGTCAGGTCAACTTCAAGGATGAGCGCTTCGATCAGCACCTGCGGCTGGACAGTATCAAGTTTGGCGACAATATCCTTGATTGTCTTCATGTCTTCGCGCGACGCGAACACGAGCAGCGAGTTGCTACGCTCGTCAGCAATAATTTTCATTGTGCCGAGGATTTGGATGTCGCCAGCGGTAGCAGCGCGCTGAATGATCTGACGCAGCCGGTCGCTGAAGCTCGGCTGCGCGCCCGGCGCCGCGCCAGGAGTGGCCCCAGCCATTGGTGTGGGCTGAGGCGTCATGGGCATGCCCGGCGTGGTCATTCCCATGCGCGCGCCGAGTCTGCCGGATGGGCCGCGCGTTGCGGCTGGGCGACCGGCACCGGACGGCCCCGCTGCGCCCACGGTCGCGCTGCCGCCGCCGGTGCTCAGACTGGCGAGCGCGCTGGCAATGTCAGACGCGAGGGCGTACTTGATGGGTATGACTTCGAACACGAACTCGGCCGGTACCGCCACATCAATTTGCTGGATCAGTTCGAGCATGCGCTTGACGTTTTCGGCATAGTCGCGGATGACTAGAATTTGGCTACCCTCGATCGCGAACACGCTGTTCGGGATTTTGGCGAACTGCTGGAGCACGGGCATTACTTCCTGTGGACGCACGTAATTAAGCTGCACTACGTGTGTCGTGTATTGTGCTGCTTCCGGCAGTTCTTCCGGCGCAAGCTCGCTGAACCGGGCTGCTTCCTGAGCGGCTTGCGCGACAGGTACGACCTTGACGAATTTTTCGCCCACCGGGATGGTCGTTATGCCGTTCATGGCCAGCACCGTATCAAACGCCTGTATCGCCTCGGTCCGCGTGAGCGGTGTTTGCGTTTTCAAAGTGATGAGCGGCGCGGGTAGGTTCGCCGGGCGCAAAATGGTGCGCCCAACCAGCTCGGCATAAAAATTCAAGAACGTGTTCAGGTCAACGGCAGGAAAGTTGAACATGTTGGTTGCCGGTTCTTCTTCAGTGGGCTTCTTACTAAGCTGTAGCCGCGCGCGCGGTCTGGGTGCGGGCCGCGTCTGTCCCGGGGCCAGTTCAGTGTCGCCGCTCCCGGACCCAGCAATCCCTGGCTGAGCTGGCTGCAACGGCTCGGTCGGGTCGGCAGGGGTTGCCCCCGCTTCAACGCCGATGCTTGGGGCACCCGGCGGCGCACCGACTGGTTGGGCGCCGAATCGCGGCACGCCGGGCGCCGCCGGTTGCGCATGGATTGTACCCGCAACGGCTGAAGTCGCACCCGGCTCGACCGGCTCCGGGCCGGCCGGGTAGGGCATAAACGTGTACTTCTTTTCTGCGCTCAGAAGCGCGGAATTGACCGACGCGCAACACACCAAGATTAGAAGTGTCTTTTTCACGGTCTCCTGGAAGTTGGAGTTGCTGGTTTAGGAACCTGCTCCTGCTTCGGCGGCGGCAGCGTGCCGGTGCGCGCCGCAACCGGCGCAGCCCCCGCTTGCTTCTGCAGCGGTTTGCGCTGGTAACTGGCCGCAAGCGTCACGTTGCCCCCCAATTGCATTCTTGACGGGTCCGGGCGCAACGAAAGTGCGCGGACGCGAATAATGGATTCGCTGGCCCCAAGCTCGTAGAGGAAATTCACGAGCTGTTCTTCCCGGGCCTGCACGGTTATGCCAATTGACTGCTCGATGAAGAAATCGTTCGTTTTTGTGGTCAACTTGCCAACATTCATGATGCCGACGCCGCACCGCCCGGCGGTAGATTGTACCGCACGCAGCAGTTCGATAGACTGGTCATCTCTGGCTGTGCCGGGGTTGTCTTTTTCAAGCTCGCGGACGCGCCTTTCAAATTCGGGCAGTTTCGACGCAGCCAGTTGGTACCGTTTCAGCGTGTCCTGCGCCCGGTACAGTCGCGCGCGCGCGCGGCCTAAGTCGCCGAACCGCGGCCCGACGAACCACACGTTTAACATGGCGAAAACGACCACGCCGACTAATACCACCAGCCGGCGCTCGTTCGGGGTTAGCTTGTCGAGATAGCCCGTCATGGTGTCTCGGCCCGGTTCAATTCACATACGAAGTTCCACGACACGGTCGGGCCACTGGGGTCTTTCCGGTAGCTTAGCTCGCCGAATCTGGTGAACATTGGCTGGTCGCCCAGCTTCGCCTTACGCATCGCTTCGTAGAAGTCAATCACTTGGTTGACGCTTTCGGCCGGGGCGGTTCCGTTAAGCGTCAGCCGCCTGCCTTCTGCAAAGTCAAGCCCTTGGAGCGTCAAGTCCTGCGGCAGCAGCTCGGCCACCACTTTCCAACAGTCGAGCGCGGCATACTTAAGCTCATGCCGCTCGCGGAGCACGTCGTACCGCTGCATCAGTTGGATCGCGTTTGTGTATTGCGGCGCAATGGCCGCTACCTGTTTCTCGACCAATTGCGCGCGGAACGCGATTACCTGTGCCGCGCCAAGGTGGATCAACGTGAAAAGCACATAAACCCCGATCACCACTCCCAGGCCGCGCATCCACAACCGGTCAACGAATTGCTGCTGGTACCGCGTGGCAAACTCGAGCGGGAGCAGGTTCGGGCGCGGTTCGGACTCAGCAGCGCGTTTCGCAGTATGCGCCGCAAGCTGTTCGGGTGGCAACGGTTCGGCAACTGCCACTGGCACGCCCAGCCCTGTGTGGAGCGCGTGTTCCCACTGGGCGCGCGTAGCCGGCCCGGCCACCAAGTGGACCGGGGGCAGACCTTTGAGCCAGCCCTCAAGCTCGCCGCCCCACGCCATCTGATAAATCTGGTCACGCACGGCCGCGGCCATGTCCCGGCCCGGGGGTGCCAAAATAAGTCCGATGTGCTGCAACGCGCCGCCGATCCACCATGCCACCAATGCGCCGCTCGGCCCGGGTGCTGTCTCAGGAAAGACCCAAACACCGTCGGTGTCGGGTGCAAAGCTTAACAATTGATCGAGGGCGGCCAGCTCGAGCCTGTCAGCGAGGAACCCCTGCGCTTCGAGCTTGCCGAGGTATTCCTCGACCTTGTCCCGCGCAGCAATTACCACTACCACAGGCTGCAAGCCATCCTTGGTGTGCTGCGGCAGTGCATGCAGGCTCCAGACGATTTGGGTTAGCGGCAGTGGCGACAGCTTTTCCAACTGTAGCTCGACCATCGAGACCAGCTCGGCATACGAGCCTTTGGGCAGGTGCAAGACCCGGATGAACACGCGCTCGGGTGGCAACAGGGCGACGTTGAGCTTTTTCGACCAAAGCCAGCTTAGACTCCGCGCTACGAGCTTTGGCGGCAGTGGCTTGGTATCGGACGACGCGACCTGCTCTTTGAGCACGAACCTGTCCTTCCGCGCCTCGAACTGCCAGAGGCGTGTCCCGGCCGGTTCGACCTCAACTACGTTGCAAATGTGCCAGCGCGCCATGTCAGCTCTTGGCCCAAATCTCGGCCTTGTCCTCGATCAAAGCGTCCAAGTGCTTCTCGATCTGCGTCACGCGTAGGACTTCCTCCACGGTAGTGATCCCCGCCTTGACCTTGAGCCAACCGTCGTCACGCAGCGTGCGCATGCCCATTTCAATCGCCTTGGCCGCGATTGTCGAGGCCGGCGCGCGGTTCAGAATCAACGGTCGCAATGCCTCGTTCACGAGCAACAGCTCGTAAATTGCGATCCGGCCTTGGTAGCCCAATTGGCGGCAGTCTTCGCAGCCTGCGCCGCGCCAGAACGTGGTGGTGTCTATATCCTCTTCGGGGAACCCGATTCGCTTAAGGTAGCTGCGCTCGATCTTTTGCTCGGTCTTGCACACCGGGCAAATAGTGCGCACGAGCCGCTGCGCAATGACAGCCTCGACCGAGGAAGCGACCAGGAACGGCTCGATCCCCATGTCAATCAGCCGCGTGAACGCGCTCGCCGCGTCGTTAGTGTGCAGCGTGCTAAACACAAGGTGGCCGGTTAACGCGGCGCGAATCGCGATTTCTGCCGTCTCGAGGTCGCGTATTTCGCCGACCATGATTACATTCGGGTCCTGGCGCAAAATGTGCCGGAGCCCGACGGCAAACGTGAGACCGATCTCGGGCCGCACTGCGATCTGGTTGATCCCTTTTAGCTCGTACTCGACTGGCTCTTCGATTGTGATAATCCGCTTGTGGACAGAATTGATTGTGGCGAGCATCGCATACAGCGAGGTTGATTTGCCCGAGCCGGTCGGACCGGTAATGAGCAATATCCCGTGCGGCTTGACTATCAGCTCGCGAATGATCGCCTCGTCCTTGGGTGAGAACCCGAGCTTGTCCAGGCTAAGGAAAATTTTGCCGCGCGAAAGCAACCGGAGCGAAACGCTCTCGCCGTACACGGTCGGTACGGTCGAAACGCGGATGTCTATCTCCTCCCCCTTGATCCGCACGTTGATCCGGCCGTCCTGTGGTAACCGTTTCTCGGCTATATTCATGCCGCTCATGACCTTGATGCGCGAGATCAGTGCTGCCTGGTACCGCTTCAGTTGCGGCGGCACAGGCGTCTGGTGGAGTATGCCGTCGATTCGGTACCGTATCCGCAGCTCGTCTTCGCACGGCTCTATGTGTATGTCGGTCGCCCGGTCCTTGTACGCCTCCCAAATGATCTGGTTGACGAACTTGATTACGCTGGCCTCTTGGTCTGTGCCAGTGATTTCCTTGTCTTCGCTCACCAGTAGCTCGATCGGTTCCTCTTCCTGCTTCAGTTCTTCGAGCGTTTCAGCACCGACACCGTAGTACCGCTTGAGCGCTTTTTCGATCTCGTCTTTGGGCGCAAGCGCGAACTCGACAGGCACAGCAGCATCGAACCGGACCGCGTTCAACATCGCGTTATCGAACGGATTACTCACGGCCACCTGCAGCGTCCCGTTCTCGAACCGGATCGGAATGACCGAATACTGAAAGGCGACCTTGGTCGAGATCTTGTTCCGCACTTCCGGCGGGATCGCCAACTTGCGCAGGTCCACATACGGCCAGCCGAGCTTGCTTGCCAAGCGCGTGAGGAATTGCTCGTCGGTCAGCCCTGCCTCGCGGCTGATGAACGACAACAGTGGCTCCTGCGACCCGTTCTGGACAGCAATTTGCCATGCGCGGTGCCACTCATCGAACTGCCCGGGCGTGGCACCCGCGACCTCTGCAACGAGATTTTTGACAGAAACAAACGCCATCGAGCCTTCGCAAACTCTCAGTGCTAGATACAACAACGCAAGTACGCGAAAGTTGCGGCCGGAGCGGAAACTTTTCGTGTGCGCCCGGTTTTTTTCGTGAGCAGGGCCGACTCTGCTGGAGCGTTACGCCCTAGCCCTGCTTTTTCAACTGCCCAGTCCACAGTCTTGCCAGAAGATAGTGCGGCGGCTCTCACATTTGCCGGAACCAATCAGTGCCTAAGTAGCCTTGCTTTGTCCTA
>JANWZY010000464.1 GCA_025061935.1 Verrucomicrobiia bacterium | reverse complement strand
CGCACGAGAGCGAGCGCATGACCGGGCTGGCGCGCTTGCTGCGGAGCTACGTCCCGGCGGCGCTGGAGAACGTGGTCCTCTGGCACGAGCGCGATATCAGCCACAGCTCGGTCGAACGGGTCATCCTGCCGGATGCGTGCATCGTCCTGGATTTCATGCTGGATTCGATGACGCGTATCGTGCGGGAGTGGGTCGTCTATCCGGAAAGGATGCGCAGGAATCTGGACGCGACCCACGGCGCGATCTTCTCGCAACGGGCGATGCTCTCGCTGGTTCAGGCTGGGATGGACCGACAGCGAGCCTACCGACTGGTCCAGCGGCTGGCGAGGGAGGCGTGGGAGCGCGAGATCCCGTTGCGGGAACTCTTGCGACGCGAACCCGAGGTACGTGAACGGCTCACGGAGCAAGAGATCGAGGAGATCTTCGATCTCGAGCCGTTCCTCCGCCATGTCGACGAGGCTTTCCGCCGAGTCGGGTTGCCGCTCGAAGAGCCAGTAGGAGTCGACG
>JANWZY010000463.1 GCA_025061935.1 Verrucomicrobiia bacterium | reverse complement strand
CGGCGCACCGACTTCCTCGACGCTCTTAATCTCGCCCCCCTCGATCACGATGTGCGTGCCTGTGTCTTCCTCGAAGGCGCGGGTGAGCATTTCCATACGGCTCACGCTGGCGATGCTGGGCAGTGCTTCGCCGCGAAAGCCGAGCGTTGTGATGCGGTTCAGGTCGGCGTCGGAGGCGATTTTGGAGGTGGCGTGGCGCTGGAGCGCGTTCAGGGCGTCCTCGCGCGTCATGCCGATGCCGTCGTCACGCACGCGGATGAGCTTGCGCCCGCCCATCGCTGTCTCGATTTCGATGCGCGCCGCGCCCGCGTCTAACGCGTTCTCGATGAGTTCCTTGAGCGCGGAGGCGGGGCGCTCGACCACCTCGCCTGCCGCGATACGATTGACTAACTGCTCATCCAGCGCACGGATGGGGCGTCGTTCAGGGCGGGTACGCATACATAGAGTGTACCCACTTCGGGGCACTTATGCGCGCACGCCCAGCAGCAACTCCATCGTGAGTTGGTCTAACCGCTCGTAGTGGTAGCCCCGCGCA
>JANWZY010000462.1 GCA_025061935.1 Verrucomicrobiia bacterium | reverse complement strand
TCGCTGTAAACTGGTGTTGCGGGCCGTCCAGAACCCCAGACAGCGTCTTTAACCGCCAATACAGGGCCGATTTATCTGGAAATACACATCGACAGCCATGCCAGGTCGGAGTTCGCCGGTGCGGTTCTCCAACCTTACTTTTACCGGGAAAACCTGTTTGATCCGTTCTTCGACGGTCTGGACATTGCGCGGGGTAAACTCTGCCACGCGCCCGATGAACTCGATCACGCCTTCGAAATCCCGCCCCGGGAACGCGTCCACGCGAACTTTGACCCTATCCCCGAGTTTAATCTGCCCGAGCCACGGTTCAGGCACGTAAACGCGCGCATAAATGCGATCCGGGAACAGCACGGTCGCGACCTCGCGGTTCGGAGCGAGCACGTCACCAAGACGGACATGCAAGACTTCCAGCACGCAGTTTGTGGGCGCGACTATTCGCATTTCGCGCAGTTGCGCATCAAGCTCGGCCAGTTGCGCGCGGGCCTGCGCGATTTGCTCGGGCCGGGTGCCAGCAAGCAGCATGTCGTAGCGTGCCTTTGCCGCAGCAGCACTTTTTTCG
>JANWZY010000461.1 GCA_025061935.1 Verrucomicrobiia bacterium | reverse complement strand
GCGTGGGGAAACTTCAGGCGGGGCTGCCCCCGCTCGCCCATCAGGCTCGACATCAGCGCGGACTCCTCGCCGCATTCGTAGGAGCCTGCGCCCATGTGGATGTAGAGGTCGTAGTCGAAACCGCTGCCGAGAATGTTTTTGCCCAGGTAGCCTGCCGCGTAGGCTTGGTCAATCGCTTTGCGCACTTTGCGGGCGCACTCCACATATTCGCCGCGAATGTAGATGTAGCCCTTCTGCGCCCGCACAGCGTAGCCAGCGATTATCATGCCTTCGATGAGCTGGTGCGGGGCTTTATACATCAGCTCGAAATCTTTGAAAGTGCCGGGTTCGCCCTCGTCGGAGTTGCAGATGACATAGTGGGGCTTGTCGTCGTCTTTGGGCAGACCGTTCCACTTAATCCATGCGGGGAATCCTGCGCCGCCGCGCCCGCGCAGCCCCGACTTTTTCACTTCCTCAATAATCGCTTGGCGCTCCATCTGCAGCGCCTTGCGCAACGCCTGATAGCCGCCGTACTGCTCGTAAACGCGTATATCGTCATAATCGGGTACATCCACATACTTGAGC
>JANWZY010000460.1 GCA_025061935.1 Verrucomicrobiia bacterium | reverse complement strand
GGGGCGCGGGGTGGGGTTCGTGGCCGCTGCGGGGGGTCTGGTGCGCCGGACGGCGAGCGGTCCGGGCGGCCGTGTTCGGGGGAGCGCGTTCGGCTCGGCGTCCGCGGCGCCGGGGGCGGCCGGTGGCCGGGTCCGCGCCCGTGCTGCGGTCGGGAGCGCGGCTGCGGGGAACGGTTTTCGGGGTTGGTTGCGGGGGCGGGATTTGAACCCGCGACCTTCAGGTTATGAGCCTGACGAGCTACCGGGCTGCTCCACCCCGCGGCGAAGAGTCGTCCGGGCCGCTGCCGCCCGGCCGTGGGGGGGATCCCCGCTGCTCGCGGGGATCCTCTGCGCCCCGGTGCCGGGGCGGTTTCGGGAAGAGGGTCGCGGGATGCGGCATGGCCTGGCAGCGGCCGACTCTCCCGTGCCTTCGCGGCACAGTACCATGGGCGCTGCGGGCTTTCACGGCCGAGTTCGGGATGGGATCGGGTGGGTCACCCGCGCTCGGGCCACCAGGCCATGCCGCATCCCGGGGGAAGGGGTCGAGGGTGTCGGGGCTGGGGCGAGGGGAGCGCAATCGAGCGATTAGGACCGGTTGGCTGAACAGGTTGCCCTGCTTGCACCTCC
>JANWZY010000045.1 GCA_025061935.1 Verrucomicrobiia bacterium | reverse complement strand
CAACTACGCCGAGTTCAAGCGGCATCTGCCGAACGTGCAGGTTTATTACGCCGTCAAGGCCAATCCCGCGCCCGAAATAATCCGCACATTGTATCGGCTCGGCTCGAGCTTCGATGTAGCCTCGCTGCACGAGTTCATGCTTGTGTACGGGTTTATCAAGCATCTGCCCCCAAAACAGCGGCAGGATTTCATCTGGGACAAGATCATCTACGCGAATCCGGTTAAGCAGAAGGAGACGCTTAAGGCGCTTGACCGATACAAGCCGCTGGTGACGTATGACAATCCGACTGAATTGAAAAAGATCAAGCAGTACGCGCCGCACGCTGGCTTGGTCCTCCGGTTGCGTGTGCCGAACACAGGCTCGATGGTCGAGCTGTCGTCCAAGTTCGGATGCGACCCGGGCGAGGCTGTGAACTTAATCAAGGCTGCGTTTGATATTGGCCTGGTTGTGGAGGGATTGAGCTTCCACGTTGGCAGTCAATGCACGAATTTCCAGAACTACGTGCAGGCACTCGAAGTGGCCGCCGCGGTGATGACCGAGAGCCGCCAGCGCGGGTACGAATTAAAGCTTCTGGATATAGGCGGCGGTTTCCCGGCGCCGTACAACCGGCATGTGCCGCCGTTCAGTGAGCTGGCGCGCGTGCTCAACGCCGAAATTGCGCGACTGTTCCCCCGGGATATTCAAATTCTGGCCGAGCCCGGTAGATTCATTGTGGCTTCCGCTGCAGTATGTATCGCCAGCGTGATCGGGAAAGCCGTGCGTGACGGCAAGACGTGCTACTACATCGACGAGAGCGTGTACCACACGTTCAGCGGCGTGATTTTTGATCATTGCCGGTACGAGATCAAAGCGTTTAAGCGCGGTAAACCGGAGCTGTGCGCCGTATTCGGACAAACCTGTGACGGACTGGATGTGATTTCGGCCTCGGCACAATTGCCGGAGCTTGACCTGGACGACCTCGTGTATGCGGAGAACATCGGCGCGTACAGTCACGCGTCCTCGACATGGTTTAACGGATTCCCCCCGGCCAAGGTTGTGCACCTGAATCAGTAGCCTGGGTTGCCCGCAGCTACTCTGGCCCGATGCGGCGCGTGATTTGCGCGATTGCCCAGGCTGCGTGCTCAGCCAGTAATGCGTCTTCGCTTAACGTCAGGCGTTCGAGCGCGGTCAGCGCGGCTGCATTGCCCAAGTTGCCCAGCGCTACACATGCATTTCTGAGCAGTCCGCGCAATTTGGCCCGCGCAATCGGTGTGTTGCCAAAGAGTCTATCAAAGCCGGCCTGGTCCAGTGAGAGCACATGGTTCAGATCAATTGCCGTAAGGTCTGGCCGCGCGTGCGGTTGCATGAGTTTGCCCGGGCGCGCGAACCTGTTCCACGGGCAGGCTGCCAGGCACTCGTCGCACCCGAAGATGCGATTCCCAATCAGCGGCCTCAGCTCAACCGGAATGGCCCCTTTGTTTTCAATCGTTAGGTACGAGATGCACTTGCGCGCGTCGAGCTGGAACGGTGCAGTGATTGCGCCCGTTGGGCACGCGGCAATGCAGCGATTGCACCTGCCACAGCGGTTCTTAGCTGGCGGGTCCGGCTCCAGCTCGGTGGTGGTGAGTATTTCTGCCAAAAAGAACCAGTTGCCCAGTCGCTGGCTAACAAGGTTGGTGTGCTTGCCGATGAACCCGAGTCCGGCGCGCTGGGCCAATGCGCGTTCGATTACGGGGCCTGTGTCCACGTACCAGATTGTGTTTGTGCCCCCACCAGTAAGGCAGCGGATATAACTTGCCAGTTCGTCGAGTGGGCCGCTGAGGACCTTGTGGTAATCGGCAAACCGCGCGTAGCGCGCGACTACGCCCGGAAATGCCCCCGCAGTTTTAGGCCCGTCAGGCACCGCGTAGCTTACTGCTAGGCAAATGACGGAACGCGCCCCAGGCAGCACACGCTGCGGGTCAACTCGCTTCGCTGACGTGCGTGCCAGGTAAGCCATGTCTGCATGCCGTCCGGCTTCGAGCCACTGGTTAAAGTAGCTGGCCGACTCGACAGGCGCCGCAGTTGTGAATTTGCAATCGTCGAAACCGAGTTCGATGGCGCGCTGGTGAATCGCAGATTTCATTGCTGCCGGGGCGCCGGCGCGCGGACAGACCTAAATTCGCGCAATATGAGTTGCGCCACTTCCGCCACTGAGCGCGTGTCGGTGTTCACGAGCAGGTCGGCCTGGCGATAGTACGGCTCGCGGATGGACAGCAGCTCTCGGATGCGGCTTTGGGGGTCGGGGCACTGGAGCAGTGGCCTGTGCGTTTGGTGCCTGACGCGTTCCCAGAGTTTTTCCGGCGTGGCCCAAAGGTACTCCACGAACGCGTGCGTCTTGAGGCTGTCGAGATTCGCCTGATTCGCTGGCAACCCGCCTCCAGTGGAAACCACGGTGTTGGACAGTCCTTTGAGGTACTCGCACACTTCGCGCTCGTACTGCCTGAACACCGGTTCGCCGTCTTCAGCGAAGATGCGTGTGATCGTTTTACCCACGCGCGCTTCGATGAATTCGTCGGTGTCGAAGAAATCGAACTTAAGCCATTCGGCGAGGAGTTTGCCCACACTTGTCTTGCCCGAGCCCATGAACCCGATCAGGGCTATGTTCCGAATGTTCCGTTCGCTGGCCACGGGAATCAAATACCGGATTTGGTCGTGACGCGCACGCAGTTTTTGAACCCTGGCTGGGTCGGGTGGCCGAGGCGCGCAAGCCGCCTCATTTGTCTTCCAAGCCTTTCAGGTATGCGAGGATCAGGCTCGGAAGGTCGAGGCTGTAGCCGCCTTCGAGCACGCTGAAGACCGGCACCTGAAGTTTCCGAAACTGTTGGCCGAGCCAGTAGTAGTCTTCAGCCTGCAATGCTTCGTTTGCGATCGGGTCGTGTGCGTAGGCGTCAAACCCTGCGGAAACTGCGACAAGCTCGGGTTTGAACCGTTTCAAGTCCTCGAGCGCCCGCTCGAGCGTAGCGCGGTACTCGGCCCGGGGGGCGCACGGGCGAACAGGATAGTTGAAGCAGTTGCGTCCGACGTTTTCCGTGCCTGTGCCGGGGTACAGCGGCCATTGATGAACCGAGAAGAAGGCTGCGCCGTGTACGTCGCAGAGGATCGCCTCGGTACCGTTGCCATGGTGCACGTCGAAGTCGAACACAGCGACGCGCTTGGTACCCGTAGCCAAGGCTTCGAGCGCGGCGACGGCAATCGAGTTAAGGTAGCAGAAACCCATTGCGCGGTCGCGTGTGGCGTGGTGGCCTGGCGGGCGCATTAGACTGAACGCCATTTCGCCTCGGCGCGCGGCGTTCATCGCTGTAATGGCGCCGGCCACCGACCTGCGCGCGTACTGGCCAATGCCGTCGAAGTAAGGCGTGTCGGGCGTAAAATCTTCCGGTTCCTCCAGGCGCGCCAGGTGCGCCGGCGAATGCGCGCGCAGAATCACGGAATCGTCCACATGACCCGGATCGACCCAGTCGATTGCCAGCTCGGTTTGATTGCGCAGCTTGTGTTGTGTGCGGCTGACTCGCTCGGGCCGTTCCGGGTGGCCGGGTTGAGAGTATCCAGTGCAAAGAGTGTCAGTGACGATTTTCATCTGTGTACTGTGTAACTGGGCCTGTTTCGGCCCAGTTCTACGGTTTGTTTTTGCTTTTCGTTACGGCAAAGCTAGAGTTCGCGAAAAGATTGCTCAAGTGAAACCGATGATGTTAACCGCGTCATTCCAAAGAACAGCGACGCGTATGGTAGGAATGTATCACAACCCGCAAAGTGCGCGTGGAGCGGGGGAAAACCCGTTCGCCAGCTTCGGCCAAATGGGTTTAGCTGCAGCCATGCCACCGGAAACGCGTGCAAGGCCTGAGCTGGCGCGCGCAGACTCTACCCGTGCGCGTGGATGCAGTGGCCCGGCGCAATTTGGTCTTTCGCGCGCATTGCCTATGATCTTCGCGCGTTGGCTGGTTTGCAGCGCAGTTGCACTTGCCGGCCTGGCGCCCGTCAAGGCGTGGGATTACGAGACGCACAGACTCATCTGTCAGCTTGCTCTGAGCTGTCTGCCGACAAATTTCCCCGCGTTTATTCGCGCGCCAGCGGCGCAGGAACGGATCGCTTTTCTCGGGGGTGAGCCGGACCGTTGGCGGAACGTGCCGGACCTGACTTTGCGGCACTTTAACGGCCCGGACCATTACTTCGACACCGAACTGGCCATCCTATGCGGGTTCAGCCCGGACACACTGCCTATGTTCAGGTACGATTTTGTTGTGCAGCTCGAGCGCGCGCGCGCAACGCAACCGGACAAGTTCCCGCCAGTGAACGAAGCGAAGAACGCCGACCGCACGCAACAGTTGGCCGGGTTCTTGCCTTGGGCCATTACCGAACAGTTTGGTAAGGTCAAGTCTGGGTTTGCCTATCTCAAAGCGTACGAAGAGGCCGGCACGGCAGAAGAGGTATCAAACGCGCAGCAGAACATAATCTACGCAATGGGCGTGCTGGCTCATTACGTTGGCGACGCGACGCAGCCGTTGCATACCACAGTGCATTACAACGGTTGGGTCGGGCCGAATCCGCGTGGGTACACAACGAATACTTCGTTCCACAGGTGGATTGACGGCGAATACTTCCTGAAGGTGGGCATGCCTGATCCTGCGCTATTACGTACGCGGCTGCGGCCTGCGCGGGTGTTGGCCGATCCGGGCCGGAACGGTCCGCCAGATGTGATATTCCGCGAAGTGGTCAAGTTCGTGTTCGCGCAGCACGAACAAGTTGAGCCACTGTACAGGCTCGAGAAAGCCGGCAAGCTTACAGGCGAGGGCGCGCTCGGGCGTGAAGGTAAAGCGATGCTCGAAGGACAGCTCGTTCGAGCAGCGCAGTTTTTAGCCGATTTGTGGTACACAGCGCACGCGACTGCGCCTGTGGATACGTACTTGAGGACGCAGTTACAAAGACGCGCGGCTGCGGGTGCGGCTGCCGTCCCCGCACCAAAATAATGAGGTGTGCGCGCGGCGCAGTGGCTTGACATCGGCCCGCATTTAGCCGAAGCAATAGTGTGCGTATGAAAAAATCGTTAGGTGCAAAGACGCTACTGTATCCGACGCCGGTGGTTGTGGTCGGGACTTACGACGCGAATGGCAAGCCGAACGTGGCCACTGCTGCATGGGTGGGTATCTGCTGCTCGCGCCCGCCATGCGTAGCTGTTTCGTTCCGCGCAGCCACATACACGCACGGGAACATTTTGGCGCGCAAAGCATTCACAGTGTGCGTGCCATCGGAAACGCATATTCGCGAGACAGATTTTTTCGGGATCGCGTCCGGCCGCGACACAGACAAGTTCGCCGTGACCAGACTGACACCTGTCAAAAGCCAGCTTGTGGACGCACCGTATGTGGAAGAGTTCCCGTTGGTGCTCGAATGCAAACTTGCGCGTGCGATCGAGCTTGGACTGCACACACAGTTTGTGGGTGAGATAGTGGATGTGAAAGCCGACGAAGAGGTGCTCGGCCCGGGCAACTCGGTTGACTTGTTGAAACTCCGTCCGATCCTGTTTACCCCGGAGCCGTACCGGTATTACGGTGTGGGCGCGTTCTTGGGCAACGCCTTTTCAGTCGGGGCGAAGTACAACGCCTGATCGGCGCGGGAAAGCGCGTCATGGATCAGTGTTGGTTTCGTCCGGTGCGCCAGCGAACGAATAACCCAGCAGCGGGTTGAGCGCGCCGTGTGCTGGCACCAGGCCGTTGAACCTGAACCTGACCCGGCCGGATGAAGAAGTACTTGCACGTGCTCAATATCGGTATCCAGAACAACCTGGCATACCGATTTAACTTCCTTGCGCGCGCGCTGTTCGGGTTCATACCCCTGTTGGCACTGTTGTCGGTCTGGCGCACTATTTACGCGGCCAAGTCACCGGGCGCGACCGTGGGGACTTATACGCTGGCCGAGATGGTTTCGTATTACCTGCTTGCCACAATAGTGAACGCGCTGACTGCGGTGCACGACGACGACTGGCAGATCGCAAACGACATACGCGACGGCGCAATCAGCCAGTTCCTGATCAAGCCGATTGATTACCTGTGGTTCCGGCTCGTACTGTTCGCCTCGGGCAGGATCGCGTATTTTGCCGTGGCTGCGGCACCGCTGCTGGCGCTCGTTTTTTTGCTGCGCAAATACTTCGTGCTGCCACCGGACATGGTCACATTCGGCATCTTCCTCGTCTCGCTCGTGCTTACGGCGTTGCTGCAATTCTTCATTTCCTACATCATAGCGATGCTGGCGTTCTGGGTACTCGAAGTCTCGACGTTTATTTTCATCGTGTACGCGTTCGAGTTTATAGCCAGCGGACATTTGTTCCCGCTGGACATTTTGCCGGCGTGGCTTGTGCGCGCGCTCGCGTTCACTCCATTCCCGTACGAGCTGTTTTTCCCGATCAGCATCTACATGGGCAAAACGACCGGGGCCGCGCTCGCCGAGGGACTGGCAATCCAACTATTCTGGGTCCTGGTCGCATACTTTGCAGCGCGGTTCGCGTGGAGCCGCGGCTTGCGCCGTTACACGGCTGTGGGTGGGTGAAAGATGCTTTTGACCCGTGACATTTTTACACAGTTGAGCTGCGGAAATGGGGCGGCGCGCAGGCCAGCGCGCTTACAAGCATCCGTACTCGAGTGGGCGATCGAATTTTTGGGCGGCTCCGCGACCACCCCGTCCAGCCAGTCAGCGTTTGCGAGGTCGAAACATTTGAAAATACCGCGCCGCCGGCCATGACCAGGCTCGCCCGGTACATCAGCATTTACGCCGCGTTATGGAAAAACTCCGTGACGCGCGAGATGATTTTCAAGACCAACTTTGTGCTTTGGATCGTGGTCGAGCTGCTCTGGTTCGGATTGCAACTCTGCTTTGTTGGCGTGGTGTACATGCATACCGAGGCGATTGGCACATGGACAAAGTGGCAGGTGGTGATGCTGATCGGTGCCGCGCATTTCATTCAGGAAATTTTCCAGGCTTTTTTCCTGATCAACTGCGCGAATCTGTCCGAGCTAGTCCGCACTGGCAAACTGGATTTCCTCCTGCTGCTTCCGGTGAATACGCGGTTCGTGGTCTCGCTGCGCCAGGTGGACCTCGGGTCATTTGTCAATGCTGCCACTGCGGTGGTCGTCATGGGTTACGCGGCGCACCAGATGCAACTGAGTCTTACGCTCGGGCAAATCTTCGGATTCCTTGTGCTGTGTGCCGTTGGGATACTGATCCACTACTCACTGATGTTTATGCTAGCAACCATCAGCTTTTGGACCGTCCGCGCCCAGGGTATTGTCTGGGCGTATTACAACCTTTTCCAGGTCGCGCGGCTGCCGGACGAGGCGTTCCGTGGCATGTTGAAGATTACATTTACATTCGCCATTCCGATGCTGCTGGTGGCGAACGTGCCCGTGCGGTTCATCCTCGACACACTCCGTTGGCCCAACCTGCTTTTACTTCTAGCAGTAGGTGCGGCCTGCTGGGCTGTCTCGAGCCTCGTCTGGCACGTCTCAATCAGGCGCTACACGAGCGCAAGCTCGTAAGCACTTGATGCACAAAGCTCGGCCAGCGACCGCGAGTGGTAGCGCCGAGGCGTTACAAGCCCAGTTTCTTAAATCTGTATCCCACGTGCCGGAAATGGAACTCGAGCGAGCAGAGCTTTTCGAGCTCGCCCGGGGCGAAGTGCCGGGCTATCTCGGCATCGGACTTGAGCTGTGCCAGGAAGTCCGCGTCGTCACGGCCCGCGTGCTTGGCCTCCCACGTCTTCATCGCGTTACGCTGTACAAGCTCGTACGCGCGCTCGCGCGTTAGCCCCTTGCGGATCAATGCGAGCATCACAGTTTGGCTGTTCCACATGCCCAGGCTCAGCCCGATGTTCCGCTTCATGTTTTCGGGATAGACCGCCAGCCCGTCCATGAGCCGGATCAGCAGGCTCAGCATGTAATCGAGTAACGTGCACGAATCGGGGAAAATGATCCGCTCGACCGAGCTGTGGCTGATATCGCGCTCGTGCCACAGGGCCACGTTTTCATGCGCAGCTATTGCGTTGGCGCGGAGCACGCGCGCCAGGCCGCTCAATCGTTCCCACGTAATCGGGTTGCGTTTGTGCGGCATTGCGCTCGAGCCTTTCTGGCCCTTGGTGAACGGTTCCTCGGCCTCAAGCACTTCGGTTCGCTGCAGATGCCTGAACTCGACCGCCCAACGCTCGATGCTCGCTGCCACGAGCGCCAACACAGTTTGGAACTCGGCGTGAATATCGCGCTGGATCACCTGCGTCGCCACCGGCGCGGGCCGCAGTCCCAGCCGTTTGCACACGTACGCTTCGACGCGCGGCGGCAAGTGCGCGCTAGTGCCCACTGCACCGCTGAGCTTGCCCACGGCAACAATCTCACGGGCGCGCTGGAGCCGCTCGAGTGCGCGCCTGAACTCGTCGTACATGACAGCCAGCTTCAGCCCGAACGTAATCGGCTCGGCATGGACGCCGTGGCTGCGGCCGATGCAGGGGGTGAGCTTGTGCTCGCGTGCGCGCCGCGCGATTACGGGCAATAGCTCCTTCACGTCTGCGATCAAAATGTCGGCCGACTGCACCAGTTGCAGCGACAGCGCCGTGTCGACTACGTCGTAACTGGTCAGGCCGAAGTGGAACCACCGGCTCGCAGGGTGGTTGATCTTTTCGCTGACAGCCTCGACGAAGGCGATGACATCGTGATTGAGCGTCTTTTCAAGCTCGCGCTGGCGCGCAACTAAGCCTGGTAAGTCCGCCATGCACTTGTCGCATCCGGATTTGATCTTCTCAAAGTCGGCGGCGGGGACGATCCCTTCCTTGACGAGCGCTTCAGCAACGAGCAGTTCGATTTGCAGCCATAGCCGCAATTTGTTCTCGTCCGTCCAAATTGCCCGCATCTCGGGCCGCGAATAGCGCGTAATCATGGCCCAAGGTTAGCCGGCAGAAAGAAATTTTTGAACCCGATTTTGGCCTCGCGATGCGGACACAACCGGCTCTGAGGGCGGGCTTGGTCAGCGCTTCTGTATTTTGCGCCGGGCCAGTTCCAAAATCTGTCGTTCGCGCTCGGTCAAGCTTTGGATTCCGTGCGCACTGATCTTGTCCAAAATTGGATCTACTTCACGCGCGAGGAATTCGTCCGGGGGCAAGTCTTCGGGCAGCCCCGGTTGCGGCTTTTCGCCAGCGCCCGCTCTAACCGCGCGCACACTTACAAGCTCACGTAGGCGCCGGCGGAATGACGGCCTGGCTGCGCGCGCCGGCCAGCGCCACTGCGCGCTCAGTTTCACGTAAAGCACGCCCCCCACCATACCGCCCAGGTGCGCCGCGTGCGCGACGTAGCTCCCGGGCTGAAGCATGCCAAGCGTAGCCAGCACCAGTTCGGCCACCAACAGATATTTGGCCGGCATGGAAACAGGTAACACAAACGCGACCAGTGTGGTGATCGGGGCGTTCCAGTTCAACACTGCAAAGGCCGCAATCAGGCCGAACACGCCCGCGGATGCGCCTACAACCGGGCCCTGACCGAAATGACCAGGAAACGCCAAACTGAAAATGGATTGCACAAGTCCGCCGAGTGCGCCGCAGCCGAAATAAAGCGCCAGGAAGTGCGCTTTGCCCAGCGCGGCCTCGACCGCGCGCCCGAACATGTAGAGCATCGCGCAGTTCAGTACCAGGTGGAACAGCCCGCCGTGAAGCAATTGGAAAGTGAACAACTGCCAGAGGTATCCGCGCACCAGGTCAGCCGGGTAAAGCCCGAGGTAAAGCTCCAACATCGGCGGCGGCGCACCTGGCCGCGCGCTTGTCAACGGCAGAATAAGTTGCGCTGCGTAAAATGCAGCATTGACGATCACCAGCCAAATCGAGAGAGGCAATTGCGCATGCCAATTGTGCCAAGTCGAGCCTTCGCGCATGTAATGGCGATCGTCTAGCATGGCTGTCTGAAGTTAACTGGCATAGCGCGGTTTTTCAACGCACAAATCGTATGAGCCGGGTTCGCCACCATGTATGGGCGGCCCGCACCGTTGTAGCGCGCGGAACGAAACGAAAAGCTGCGACCAGGGCTCGCCAACGCGGCATTCCGCGCAGGTCGAGCCGTCGCAGGGCAACAGTTGCTCAGCATTCGCCTTAACGTACCAGTTCATCAAAAAAATGAAAACCGAGACCAGGAAACCCACCAAGCCGAGCACTCGCCCCAACAAAAGGTATCGTGCAGCCGGGTTAAACCGGCCTGTTGCCTTGCGCGCAGTCACCACACCGTACACCCAGGCACTTATCGCAAACGGCAACCCTAAAACGGGGACCAATCCGATCAAGCCCAGCACAAAACAGCGAATTGAGCGGGTGATGAGCGTGATCTTGTCCATCTGGAACTACTCCGACTGATCAACCAGTGTTGACGCTGCTGCGTCGGTCTGGCCTGTGTTTGGCTGGCCGGCGGGTTGCGCCGGCGCAGAGCGGAATTTTTCCAGTTGCCGTTGCTCGATGAGCCTGATCTCGCGGTGCAACTGGTTCAGCACAACCGTGTTGCTCATCACTAACACGACCATCAGCGTCAGAAGCACAAACACACCCAGCACAGCGAAGCCGCTTTTGCCATGCCGGCTGCAGTGCACATCGGCATTGTTAAGCTGCGCAAATGCGCGCGTTGTGCGGTGCAGTTTCATTTGGTTTGAACGCCGGTTGGCACGGCTTGGAAGCTGAACATGGGCACCAGGCGCGCGCCTTTCCGGCGAGTTTCCAACTCGACCTCGAGTCGCTACGCAACCACATGTCTGCGCTGCTCGTGCAGCACATGGCACGACTTGACCCGTTCGAGTTCCATTGTCCACGACCTGGCGGCATCCGCCCGGCGCACCAGCACGTTTGTTACGAATTGATACGCGACTTCGCCGGTCTCATGCCGCAGGGTCAGTGTCCAACCGTCATCGGTCTGTTCGAGCCGGGGCGGCGCAGTTGCAGCGCGCACATCTTCGCGCCAACGCTCGCCTGCCTTGAGCGCGCGCACAATGTCGTCTGCATTCCGCCGTAGCCCGATCGAGTTGTCCATGCACTGGTAAAACGCTGCGGTCGAAACGCCCAGGACAACCGCCACCGCACCAACGTACACGAGGCATTCGATTAATGTGATGCCTGCGCACAAACGGTCTTTCGCAGTTGCGTGTGTCGTTTTCATTTGACCGTCGTCTCACGAACAACCTTGCCTAAGCCGCGCGCCCGCGGTACAGCTCGGCTGCGCGGGCAAACCCTGCTGCAAGGTCTTCGCCACCCTGCCCGACGAGCCACACGAACAGCGGTGTGAACGCGCGCCCGGGTTGCGCGAACTCGGTTAACTTGCCGTGACCCGCCGCAAGCCGTGCGCGCCATTGCGCAAGCTCAAGCCCGGCGACGGTGCCGCGCTCGAGCTGCTCGGCAAGTGCAATCGCTCTGTCCAGAGCCACACCGCCGCGGAGCATTAACGCAAACGCAGAGGCGATTTGCGACAGCGCCGTTTCCCTGAACGCGGGCAAACGCCAGCGCAAACCCCGCCGGAACGCGGGCACGCCCACCGCAATAATTGCCAGCGACACGGCCAGGCCCAACAGCGCGGGTGGGGTCCAAAGAGCGAGCAGCGAAAGGGAAAAAGGATAGCCTGTACCGATCAGGTCTTTGAAGTTCGGCCAGAACAAGTGCATGAGCACAAAGCTTAGCAGGCACGAAAGGCCGAATGCGCCCACAAGCACAATCAACGGATAAACCATCAGTCCTTTGAGCCGGGTCAGCAGCGTGTGGCAATGCCGGTAATGGTCAGCGAGCAAAGTCAACACGCCCGGCAGATTGTTGCTTTGCGCGCCCACCTCGAGCATTGTGACGTAAAACTCGGGCAACCGGCGCGCGCGCAATGCCTGCTGGAATGGCGTGCCTGTGGCGAGGTCAGCCTCGAGTTTTTGCAGTTCGTCCCTGAGCGGCCCTGCGCGCATGCCTGCAACCAACTGGCGCAGCGCGCCTTCCAGCGGGATGCCGTCGCGCAACATTGCCGCAAGTTGCTGATTGAAAAATGCAAACCCGTCCAGGTTCATAAACCGAACAGTCGCCTGTATTCCTTTTCATCTGACACGCCCCGGGCCAAAAGCTCACGCGCCGAATCTTCCAACGTTTGCCTGGGCACCACGCCACGCACGTCGCCCGCGCGAACCTGCGCACGCATGCCGTTGTCCAGCCGCACCCATTCGACCAGCGGCACGCGCCCGCGATAGCCTGTGCCCAAGCAGTTCGCGCAGCCCGCGCCGCCGCAGCTTGTGCAAAGTCGGCGCATTAGCCGCTGGTTGATGATCATGTCCAGCGCAGATGCCACAGCCGAGTGGTCGGTGCACATCACAAGCAACCGTTCGCACACGCCGCGGCAGGAGCCGGCGTGCAGTGTCGAAATGACCAAATGCCCGGTTAACGCGGCGCGCACGGCTATGTTTGCAGTTTCATCATCACGTATCTCGCCAATAACAATCACCTGCGGGTCCTGCCGCAACAGGTGCCGAGCTGCTTTTGCGAAGTCCACGCCAATTGCTTCGTTGACCTCGGTTTGCATTACGCCAGGGATGATTTGCTCAACCGGGTCTTCGACAGTGATTACGTGACGTTGGCCGGCCTCGGCAATATGACGCAGGCACGCATAAATTGTGGTTGTTTTGCCGCTGCCCGCCGGCCCGGTCAGGAGCAACATGCCTGCCGGCCGGCGCAGAAATGACTCAAGCTCGGCCTGTGCGCTGTCCGGGAAAATCAAGCTCGGCCAGCCCCCCTTTCAATGGCGCAGGACTGAACAAGCGCAAGGCGATTTTTTAGCCGGTCACAGTCGGGTAGGTCGCCACGCGAACGTCGTTTGGCGAATTTACGGCTTGGCGCTCGATCCTGCCGTCTTGTGGCAGCGATTCTTGGTAGGTCTTGAGCCGGGCAAGGTACTTTATCCTGCCGAACACGCGCACGGCCAGCTCGTGCGGCAGGGCCGCAACCGGCGTCAACACACCGTCGAGTCGGAAAGCCACCTCGGCCATTTTATCCCGCATTTGCAGGTGTATGTCGCTTGCGCCGGCTGACTCGGCGCGGCGGATCAGTTCCTCGAGTATCGCAGGTGCGTCTTGGCCGAGTTCATCGGGTTTGAATGTGAAGGCGGCTCGGGTCATAAGCCAGCGGCCTTGCCAATACATTGCCAACAAGCCGCGTTTGCGGCAACCATCTTTCCGGATCGACACTACAATTGTCCTCAGGGCCAGCCCACCCGGCTTGCGGCGTGCTGGTCCCCATCGGTACATTCAGCCCGCCGGCAATTTATGGCGACCGGTGCGCATACAACGGCGAAACAGGTGGTCGCAGCGCTCGAACGGTACTGGGCGCGTGCCCTTCTGATCGGGGTACTGTTAATTGTCTGCGCAGCGCGGCTCCGGCTCCTGGACATGCCGCTCGAACGCGACGAAGGCGAGTACGCATACGCGGGCCGGCTCATCCTTGAAGGCGTGCCCCCGTATAAGCTGGCGTACAACATGAAGTTCCCCGGCACGTATTACGCCTACGCGCTGATCATGCTCGTATTCGGCCAAACGCCGGCAGGCATTCGGCTGGGGCTGACCTGCATAACCACACTTACTGCACTGCTGATGTATCGGTTCGGCCGGAAGCTGGTGGACGAAACCGCAGGCGTTGTGGCTGCGACGACCTACGCCCTGTTGGCGGCGTCGCCCGCAACGCTCGGGTTGGCCGCGCACGCGACGCATTTCGCCGCGCTGCTTTCAACGGCTGGCTTGTGCGTGCTCTGGCCAGCCCAGCAGCGCCTCAGCATTTGGC
>JANWZY010000459.1 GCA_025061935.1 Verrucomicrobiia bacterium | reverse complement strand
CACCCGTTTCATTAATGCCGGGTTCCAATCCGGTGAAAGCCCGCGCCGATCCAGAAAAACCGTTTCCAACAGTCCTAGGTTTACAAGCCAAGCCTTTAAAACGGCTTGCTGCTGTCAGCGCCTTCGACCCCCGGCTGAAGCCGGGTGCTAATGGAATGGTATGAAAAGCGTTACAGATTTGTGCGAGTTTCAATAGATTCAAATCCCCGACAAATTTGGTCGAACGTCGTGGTCAGATAAACTGGATTGTTTACCGGCACCGGCGACTTATTCAGGGTGCCTCATTTTGCCCAAGGCATTCAGCACGGTTTTAATGCGCTGCTCGCCAAACGCGGCTCACATGTCCATCCGCTGACGCGTCAGAGGGATACGTGCGCTCGATTACTGGCACACCGCGCGGCTGGTTAGTTCCCAGCGTGTGCCGGCCAACGACAATGCATGGCACGGCGAGCGGCATACATGAACACCAAGACGCAACAGAGGTTAAGTCTTACTTGCATAATTCACCTCTGCTCGAGACCGACCGGTATGCCCACGCGCCCCCATGCTATTGCTCCAAACGAGTCCCGCCCGGGTTTCGCCCTTCTTGTTCGCAAGCCTGATCTCCGCTTCTTTCTTCGGCG
>JANWZY010000458.1 GCA_025061935.1 Verrucomicrobiia bacterium | reverse complement strand
CAGCCCTGTTATACCGGTTTTGCCTTGTAACTGCGCCATTTGGCAGGGCTCGCTGTGCCGTGGCTGTGGCGCCACACCTATGATTGTCCCGACCACGACCCGAGCAGCTCATGTTCTGCACAAAAAATCAATCGGGCCAAACTCAAACTGCGCGCACGGAATGCGCGCCCTGTTTGTTGTACAGCCTTTAGGCTGAACAGTTTGGGCCTTGGGGGCTATGTTTGGCCCAGGAGCATTTCCAAGATGGATATAGCGAGTCGCCAAACGCCCGTTACGCCCATGTGGGGCCGCTTATGCCACCGAGCCAAAGCGCCGATAACCTGGAGGACTCTCGTGCATGGCGGGACTCCGCGACACAGGAGCGATGCCACATTGGTGCGCGATGTCATTTGCGCAGGTGCTCTGGCGCAAAGTTTTCAGGCCGGTGCACTCGAGTGCTGGTTAATCTTCAGCCATGTTACTGTTCAGTGAGCTTCTCTCTTCCGTCCCGGCTCGTGAGTTGTGCGTTTCGGGTTTTGGTCCATCAGCCCACCGTTGGCACGGTGGGCTATGCGTCTGTCGCCCTGACGGGCTTCGGGTTGTTAGCGGCTTGGCCTAGTGCACTTAATGGCTGCGCTTTGCCGCAG
>JANWZY010000457.1 GCA_025061935.1 Verrucomicrobiia bacterium | reverse complement strand
TCCATCCGATACGCCAGCAGGGTGGCGATAATCGCGACCAGCATGCCCGCGCTGCCTGCCCAGTTGCCCCAGCGCGCTGTGCGCACCTCGCTCATGCCCTTGAGCGAGAGGATGAACAGCACGCCCGCCAGCACATAGAGATACTGCACCAGCAGCTCGGTGGTCATTCGCGTTCACCCCCTCCGCGCCGTTTGAACATCAGCAGGATGCGTTCGGTAATCATAAAGCCGCTGATCACATTCGACATCGCCAGCGCGACGGCAATCACCGCCAGCCACATGATAAAGTTGTTTTTTGGGTCTGCCAACACGATCAGCGCAGCGACCACCGACACGGAGGAGATGGCGTTTGTGAGCGACATCAGCGGCGTGTGCAGCAGGCGCGAGACATGCCGAATTAGCTCTAACCCTAAAAAGCTCGCCAGCAGAAAAATCAGCAGGTTCACCACAATATCGTGCGCCGTCAGCGGTGTGTGTTCAGGCATTAGGTTCACCTCCTGTAGAGTTGGGGGTATCTGACTGCTTGGCAGGGTCAGACTGCGAGGTGGAGAGGCTCTCCTTCACGCGCGGGTGAACCACCTCACCCTGATGGCATACGAGGGTACTGCGTGGGATCTCATCCTCGAGGTTTAGTTGTCCTTCCTTGAACAGCAGACTCAGGAAGTTCGCTACATTTCGGCTGTAGAG
>JANWZY010000456.1 GCA_025061935.1 Verrucomicrobiia bacterium | reverse complement strand
CCGGCTGCGCCAGCGCTTATTGGGTCGCCCGCGGAAGTACCATCTAGAGAGCTTGCTGCCGATACTTGAGCCCACCTGGATTGCGGACCTGCAACCATGCGTACTTCCACTGCTGGCAATGTTGCCCGAATGGTTCTCGGCCTGCGAGGCTGAACATCGGCATCTGGACGCCGTCGCGCACCGAAGCCTGCTGCCGCTAGTTCGCACACGTTAAATCGGTTGCTTGCCCCGCGGCGGGGTATTTGCGCCAGCGCGGCGGCACCAGGCGGGGCAGTTTCCTACGACAGAGCATTCCCATTTCTTGGTGAACGGGCCCTGCTGTTGCTGCACGCTGGCTGGTGGGAGCTTGACACCGCGGCCCTGCGCCGTGGTGTGCTATTGACATTCGCATAAATAAGTAACATAATCCTCGCGCATGAGCGCACGGATCAAGCGGGATATCGAAGGCATGGAACAACGGCGGCAGCAGGGTATGCGCCTGCTGGCCCGGGGACTTTCCCAGGCAGAGGTGGCCCGGCGCTGCGGCGTCAGTCGCGTCAGCGTCTGGCGCTGGGAACAACTGCGGCGGCGCGTCGGCCCCGGCGCCTGGAAACGCCGGCCATTGGGGCGTCCGCCCAAGCTCAAGGCCGCCGACCTGCAGCGATTGGAGAAGGCCCTGCTGCAGGGCGCGCGGGCGCACGGGTTTCTCAACGATCTGTGGAC
>JANWZY010000455.1 GCA_025061935.1 Verrucomicrobiia bacterium | reverse complement strand
GGACCCCACAGCCCTACCCCGATCCGACCGAGTCCTGCTTATACCAGTTTTACCTTGTGACTGCACCGTTTGGCAGGGCGGGCTGTGCGCTGACCGCTGTGCCGCACCCAAGAAAACTCCCAAACCCGACCCGCCTATTTCATGTTCTGGGCAATCAAAACAAGCCAAACTCAAACTACCCTTACGGAGTGCGTGCCCTGCTTGCGGCAATGATGCTATCTCCCGGTCAAACTGGTATGATACGTTATAACAATCTGAAGCCCAGCATCCCGTTTGTAGTACAGCCTTTAGGCTGAATGGTTGGCGCTTTAGGCTGTGGTTGGCCTTGCAGCATTTCCGATGAATCTAGCGAGTCTCGAAGCGCCTGGACTGGGCCGGCAAAGCTGGTGCTGTCCTAAAGCGGCAGCAAGCTGCCGCACTCCAAAACGCGAAGCGTTGGCAGGAGTCACCTGAGTCATTCACTGCTTTCGTTTCCGGGCGCGATTTTCCCCGGACTCGGGCCGATTACTCGATAGCCCCATTGACACGGCATTCTTTGGCAGTCGCGCCAGTGCCTGGAGTGCGGGAGCTTGCTCCCGCTGTGAGTTGGTGTCGGTGTAGGACGAAAGCGCCAACGCGCCGGCGCACTCTCCCGCATGGCGGGACTCCGCAACACAGGAGCGATGCCACAATGGTGGGCTACATCATTTATGGAGGGTTGTGCTCCGTCACCACC
>JANWZY010000454.1 GCA_025061935.1 Verrucomicrobiia bacterium | reverse complement strand
AATCCCACACCATTGGTATGGCCTGCCTCCTAAACATCTGCCTTGTGCATTGCGCCACGGGCTCCCAAGCACTGGTCGCCGTACAAATTTCGGCGATCTTGTCGAACGCCAGCCCCAAATACGTTGTCACCGCCTTAGCAAAGTCCGGCTCGGAGCTGCTCCGAAGCATTTCTGCATGAGCGCGGCGCACGGCATCGGCAAACGTGAGCAACGCTAACTTCTGTCGCGCGTTGAATAGCTCGCCCCACTGCTTCAATCCGTAAAGCGGCAGGCGGCATGTGTCATAGCGGTCTCGGCCACCTATCGGTAACGGCTCATCCGGCACGGGTTCGATGCCCCAAGCGTCGCGCAGTTGCTGCCGTTTCTTCTCTAACGCCTTCTCCGCCGCACGGTAGGCTTCCATGTCGCGCTCATTCGGCAGCCGATAGGCTTTGCCCGTGCGATGCGGATGATGCAGCACCACCGCCATCATCCGTTGCCCCGCCTGGCCCTCGCGAAACAGTCGCCGTGTCGTCTTGTCGTCGATCGTCCCACTACAAAGCGGACAACGCACCTTCGCCCGAACCACCGTCCCCGCCCCCGGATCAAAGTCTATGGGTTCCCCGTTCTGCCCAACAATCACCGCATCTATCCGCTTCGTTTTCGCGTTGGGCGCCAAACGCAACGCCACTTTTCGCTTGTCCTTTTTGGCCAACCAGGTATTATGCATCAGCGGAATT
>JANWZY010000453.1 GCA_025061935.1 Verrucomicrobiia bacterium | reverse complement strand
CATAAGCATGCTCCGCCTGCTGGCAGAGTTTGGCAAGTGTCCAGCTATCCAAGTGGAGCTGGTCAAGCGCGTTCCAAAGGGTCGCAAAGGCGGCTTCCAGCGCAGCGGAGGAGCTAAGCCCTGCCCCTGTCGGTAGCGTGCTGGAGACTACTCCCTCGATACCCGTCAACAGGCGTCCTGTGTGGCGCATGAGCATCGTGGCAACCCCCGCCACATAACGAGTCCAACCTTCGGGCAACGCGGAAGGACTCAGCTCAGGGAGCGCGGCTAAGTCGATCTCGATCTGGTTGTCCAGCGTTTCAGAGTAGAGCAGGCAGCGGTGATCGGTTCGGGGCTGTGCGTAGAGGTGGATTTCACGATCGATGGCAACAGGCAGCACGAAGCCATCGTTATAATCGGTGTGTTCGCCGATCAGGTTGACCCGCCCAGGCGCCCGCACGCGCATCATTCTACCTCTCCGTCAGGGGCTTGCGCGCGTTGAAGCCTTTGTCCAACTCGTGCCAGTAGCGCACCCGCTCCTCGCCGAGTCGCCAGCACAGAAACACCTCTTGCCCGTCGCGCAGATGCGGGAAATCGACAATCCCGTTATCCACATCGCGCAGGATAACGCCGAGGGCGTGCAGTTCATCGACCGCTTTATGGATGGCTTCGGCAACCGTCGATGGTTCCCATTCAGGAGCCAGCCCGTTGCGTTGCTCTCGATAAGCCACCAGTTGCTCCTTTTCGCGGTACTCTTCGCGCAGGCGGTTCAGCAAGGCTTGC
>JANWZY010000452.1 GCA_025061935.1 Verrucomicrobiia bacterium | reverse complement strand
GCACAGCGGCGCCCAAGCACCCGGCGTCGTGATGCAAGCACACGCCTTTGAGCTTCATCGGGGTTCCGTTAAGGAAAAACCCTTTGGCAGGGTCGAACTGGATCGTCCGGATCCCAAAATGCGTCACCAGTTCATCAACTGCGTGCGTGCCGATCAGCACCCGGCTTTTCAATTGGTAAAGCGCCGGTGAATCCGGCGACCACAGCCGCGGATTCGAGATCCGAATTTCTTGATGAAACGTTCGGTTTGTCCCAGGTTGAATTGTGCCCGGCGTCTCAGCCACGCCAACCACTGCGTCGTCCGGCCCGACGATTTCCGAACGCAATATGCACCTGCGCGACTCGGCCGCGCCGTTCTCGAGCACGGTCTCCACGCGCACGAGTGCCGTGGTGCGCGTCACCTCCGGCGTGGTCACAAAAACGCCCCAGTGACCTATGCGCAACTTATCCGTAATGCGCAGCCGGACGCGCCTGTAAATGCCCGAGCCGGTGTACCAGCGCGAATCTGCAAACCGCGAATGATCAACGCGCACGGCGAGCACGTTCTCGTTTGTGCCAAACCGCGCCAGCGGCGTGAGCACACACTCGAAGCTCGAATACCCGTACGGCCTACCACCGACAAAATGGCCATTGAACCATACCTGCGCGTTGTTGTAGATGCCGTCGAACTCGACAGCTACCAGCTTGTCCCGGAACTTTCCGTCGAGCTTGAACCTTTTCCTGTACCACGCCACTCCCCCAGGCGCGTACCCGGTGCCGCTTGCGTGCTCGGG
>JANWZY010000451.1 GCA_025061935.1 Verrucomicrobiia bacterium | reverse complement strand
TGATTGCGCCCGTGCCGTAGGTCATCAGCACATAGTCGGCGATGTAAATCGGCACGGCTTCGCCGTTGACGGGGTTGATGGCATACGCGCCTGTGAACACGCCCGTGCGCTCGCGTTCGGTGGATTGGCGGGTGGCTTCGTCCAGGCGGCGGGCTTGCTCGCGGTAGGCATTCACGGCGTCGCGCTGTTCGGGGGTGGTGATTTCGTCTACCAGTGGGTGTTCGGGCGCCAGCACGGCGAAGGTCATGCCAAACACCGTGTCGATGCGCGTGGTGAACACGCGGAACTTGAGGTCGGGGCGTCCTTGCACTTGCATTTCGAACTCCACGCCTTCGCTGCGCCCGATCCAGTTGCGCTGCATCTGCTTGATGCCTTCGGGCCAATCCAGCTCGTCGAGGTCGTTTAGCAGGCGGTCGGCGTAGGCGGTGATTTTGAAGAACCACTGAGGCATGTCGCGCTTCTCGACGGGGGTTCCGCAGCGCCAGCATTTGCCGCCTTCCACCTCTTCGTTGGCAAGCACGGTACGGCAGCGCGGACACCAGTTGACGGGCGCGTTGGCGCGGTAGGCTAATCCGCGCTTGTACAGTTGCAGGAACCACCACTGCGTCCACTTATAGTAGTCGGGCGTGCTGGAGTTGATTTCGCGTTCCCAGTCGTAGGATAGCCCGATGAGGTTCATTTGGCGTTTGTAGTTGGCGACATAGCGGGGCACGGTGTACTTGGGGTGGGAGCCTTTGTTGATGGCTTCGTTTTCGGCGGGCAGTCCGAAGGCG
>JANWZY010000450.1 GCA_025061935.1 Verrucomicrobiia bacterium | reverse complement strand
CCACCTGGAGGATCTCCTCCGCCAGGTCCACCACCGCCTCCTCGCAGCCCCCACAGGAGGCGCACCAGTAGAAAGCGACCTTCGGTTTGCTCATGGCAGGACTCCTTCCCGGGCGGCAGGCTGAGGCTCCGGCTGGGCCGCAGCGGGAAGACGGATCATTCCGGGGCGCGGCGCCAGGCGGAGGGGGCCCAGCCGGCGGATGGTCTCGGTGAATTCATTGGCCACTTTCTGAACGCGATCCCCTTCCGAGGCCGAGATCCAGACCAGCCGCAGGCGTTCCTCCTCGATGCCCATCTCCCGCAGGAGCCGCTTCAGCAACAGGTATCGCCGCAGGGCCTTGTAGTTGCCTTCCTGGTAATGGCAATCCCCTGGATGGCAGCCCCCGATGAGGACCCCATCGGCGCCGTGGCGGAAGGCGGCCAGGACGAATTGCGGATCCAGCCGTCCGGAGCACATCAGGCGGATGATCCGGACGTTCGGCGCATAGGCCATGCGGGCGGTCCCGGCCAGATCCGCCGCGGTGTAGGTGCACCAGTTGCAGAAGAACGCCACGATGCGCGGCTCGAAACCTTTGTCCCCAGCAACGGGTCGCTCAGACATAGGCCAGCACTCCTTCGATCTCCTGGAAGATCTGGGCGTCCTCGAAGAGATGCTGTCGGGCCGCTCCGGACGGACAGGCGGCCACGCAGGTGCCGCAACCCTTGCACCACGCCTCGTTGATGACGGCGATCATCCGGGCTTCGTCGAACGAGATGGCGTTATACGGGCAGAGGCCGATGCAGGTCT
>JANWZY010000044.1 GCA_025061935.1 Verrucomicrobiia bacterium | reverse complement strand
AACGCGGACACAATAGGCTCGGTGGTTTACGGGGCCTCAGCACATCCGCGCTTTAACAAGCGCAGCTACGCTTAAAACCGCTCAAGCCCGTCAGGGCGCGAGACCAACAGCCCACCGTGTCAACGGTGGGCAAAATGCGCACGGCAAAGCGCCCCCACGGCGTAGATTTAACAGCCATTCCACTGGCACCAGGGTTGGGCACGGTGACCGTTGTGCGACTCGAACCAAAGAGCCGCTGCAACAGCTTTAACTTTGTGCTAGAAGTCCCGAACAGTTTTAGGGGTGGAAAGAGACGACCCGCAGTTCAACTGCCCTGAACCCCACTGCTAACGGCAGGCACAGCTCAATCTGTGAAATCTTCGGGTCAATGGGCTGGCCCAGAGCAATAGACTTGGGTTTCGAGTCTATGGGCTTGCGAATTCGCGCGGTTACCTGGATCAGTCGAGCACGTGCTCGGGCCAAGAGTAACTGCCGGGCTTGATCGTGACCATGTGCTCGGGCGCGGCTCGTGGCGTGAGCGCAACCACACCCGGCGCGACTTCGGTTTCCACGATTAACTCGTGCCAACCCAAACGGCCGAGTAACGCAGCAGCCGTCGCGCCGCCTTCAATGTAGAGGTTGGTGACCCGCGCCTTGGCAAGCACGCGTTCGGCAAGTTCGATCAATCGCGTCAGTACCCGTTTCGGCCCGGCGCGGCCACTAAGCAGCGGCTCGCCTGTGCACAACACAGCCCGGCCCAACTCAGCGAGGTTTTTGGCCGCCTCGGTTGCCAACGCATCGAGCTGGCGCGCCTCCACTAGTGCGCGCGGGCCATCGCCACTCAACACTGGGAGCACCGGTGTACCCGCTTGCCGCGCGCGCGCAATGAACTTCCGCGCTGCGTCCGAGTATGAGCCGCACACGAACAACCGCGAGTCGGCTGCGCTTGCGCGCGTCCGTGTCCGGCCCTTGTCACGGCGCTTGTGGCTCAGGCCGGACAAGATCGCACTGAAAAAGTCTGCCCCACCCGCAGCCAGCGTTTGGGGGTCCAACACACGCGACCACGCTTCCAGGTCGCGCGGCGCCTGCGCTTCGCCAACAACTATTCCCGTCTCGGGCAACGCATCGTCTGCGCGACACACATGCACCGGCAACAGCCTTTTCGGCTCGACCAATTGCCGCACGTCACTTGTTTTGCGCGGATGCAGCGGGTCGGCAGCGAACTCGGTCAAATGGATCGGCTTGCCATTGACATAATACTTGCCATTCACAATGGCCCGGCCACGCGATGGGTTTGCCGGCACAAGCACTGCGCGACTCTTGCCGATCTCGGTCATGATGGCTTTGATTTCTGCGGCGACCGGGCCACGCAGCACCGAATCGGTTTTTTTGTAGATGAGCACCGGTTTCATGCGTGTGGCCAGCCCCGCTGCAGCGGCTGCGCGGCGCGCGGCTTCAGTCGGTCGGCACGCCCGTGAGTCGGTGTCGAAACAGAGCAGATCAATCGTGTCCGCGTCAGTAGCCACCAGGCGGTGCCGCGCAAGGTTGACCTCCCGCCGCGCGAAGCACGGGCCGAGCATGACCACTTCTGCGCGCAGGCCGTGTCGCAGGCCGACTGCGCCCAGTTCAGCCGCGCCAGTGAGGTCGTCCGCAATCACGCAGATCATGCGCTGGCCGGGCTTGTTGATTTTGGCCGCGCGAGCCTTGTCGCCACGTCAATTGCAGCGAACAGGCTGCGCGGGTCCGCGACACCCTTCCACGCGATGTCGAATGCTGTGCCGTGGTCAACAGATGTGCGGATGATCGGCAGCCCGAGCGTAATGTTCACCCCCGTCTCGAACGCGAGCATTTTGAACGGTATGTGGCCCTGGTCATGGTACAGCGTGACGTAGCCGTCGAACCGCTTGCGCATGTTTGGCGTAAACGCTGCGTCCGGGGGCAACGGCCCTTCGACTGCGATCCCGCGCTTCCGTGCCTCTGAAACAGCGGGCTCGATGAACCGTTCCTCTTCGCGCTGGCCGAACAGGCCGTGCTCGCCCGCATGCGGATTGAGTCCGCACACGGCCAGTCGCGGCTGCCTGCCCAACAGCCGCGCAAGCGCCTCGGCAGTAAGCTCGATTACGTCTAGAACCCGTTCAACTGACAGAAGCTTTGGCACATCCGCGTACCCGACATGCACTGTGACCATGCTCACTGCCATTGTTTCGGACCATAGCATCATGCAGGTGCGTTTCGCGCCGGTGCGAACGGTGAAGATTTCGGTGTGCCCGGGGAAATCCACACCGGCCAGGCGCAACGCCTCCTTGTTGATCGGCGCGGTCACGACACCGGCAATGCGCCCTGCCAGTGCCGCACGGATCGCATGGTCAATGTAAGTGTATGCCGCGCGGCCGCACGCAGCGGACAGCCGCCCGGGCTCGACCTGCCCGGACCCGATCGCAGCGCAATCAACCACAACCGGCTGCTGCGCCACCCCCTGACGTTCCCATTCGGCAAGGGTAAGCACCTGGCAGCCCGGCTCGGGGAAGCCGCGCTGCCGGAGCTGGTCCAACACGGCCGCGTCCCCGAACATGACCGGTACGCATTTGTCGAGCACGCTCGGCTCGCGCAGCGCGCGCAGGCACAGCTCGGGTCCGACCCCCGCCGGGTCACCCATCGTGATGCCAATTACAGGTCGCATGTTGCCTTTCGCGTCAGCGCAGCAAGCCGTGCTTCTGCATCTCAGTGCGGAGATGCTCAAGCTCGGCGTCTTCGACCGGCAGCAGCGGCGGCAATACTGCGGGTGTGCATACACCGCGCAGCGCCAGCATCGCCTTGAGCGCAGCGAGCGATTCGCCTAGCGTCCGGCCTTTTTGGTAAATCTCGGCCACGCTCGCCATTTGTTTGTCCATCGCCTCAGCGGCTGCCCAATCCCCGTGCCGCGCGAATTCGCACAGCCTGTGGCAGACTTCAGGTATCAAGTTCGCGACACTCGGCACGATGCCGTCCGCGCCGAGCTTCAGCCCGTGCAACATCAAACTGCCGATGCCAATCAGGATCGAAAAGTCGGGTTCGCTGCTGAACCGCTCGATCAGTTGTTGGTGTCTGGTCTGGCTGTTTTCAGAATCCTTGACCCCGGCCAGGCGCGGGTGCCCGACGAGCGAGCCGAACAGATCGAGCGGGATCGAAACGCGCGTCGTGGCAGGGATATTGTAGATCACGACAGGTCCATCCACGCTGTCCAGCAGTTTGGTGTACCACGCTAATAACTCGCGGCCATTGATGGGGAAGTACACCGGGGGCGGCGCGACCACAACGTCAACGCCGGCGCGGAAATACTCGTTCGCCGCGGCAATTGCGTCTGCCAGGCTCGTATCAGTTATGCCCGCGTAAACCAACGCGCGGCGCTGCACATAGTTGACGGTGCGCTGGACCATGCGCATGCGCCAGTTGCGCGGGACCGACGCGCCCTCGCCAGTGGTGCCCAAGACAAACACGCCCTCGACATTCGCTTTGAGCTGCAAGTCCAGGAGCCGCTCGAGCGCGGCTTCGTCAAGCTCGCCCGCACCGGTCACGGGCGTCACCAGTGGCGCGACCGTGCCCCCCAGTTTCTTTGTCGACGGCAGCGTTCTCATTTTACCAGGCCTCGGAGTAAATCTGCACAGCGTCCTGTTCGCTCATCGGCCGCACGTTGTTTTTCAACAGGCGCGTCACCTGTATCGCCGCGCGCGCCAGCTCGGGTATCGCACTGCGCTCGATGCCAAGCTCGCTTAGTTTTTGCGGCAGCCCGCATGCTTTGGCCAGCTCGCTCAGCTTCGTCACGCCGCGTTCGGCCGTCGCAATGGCATTTGGCCCACGATCCGCCCCGAGCGCAAGCGCAATTTGAGCGTAACGCTCGGGCGCAGCAGGCAGGTTGAATTTCAGCACGTGCGTCAGCAACACAGCGTTTGCGACGCCGTGCGGCACACGGTATCGGCCGCCCAACGGGTACGCCAACGCGTGCACTGCCGCGGTGCCGACCGGGCCGAGGCACAACCCGCCGTACAGGCTGCCTTGCGCGACTGCGGCGCGCGCATTCAGGTCGGCTCCGTTCCGGACCGCACTGAGCAGGTTGGCGCCGATCAGCCGTATGCCTTCCAGCGCGTAAAGGTCAGTGACCGGGTGCGCGTTCTTGTTCGCGTACGCCTCGATGCAGTGGATGAGCGCGTCGAACCCTGTGGCCGCTGTGACCGCGGGCGGGACCGAAACAGTCAGGAGCGGGTCAACCACGGCGGCGTCGGGGACCAGATACGGGTTGACCACCCCTTTTTTGGCCTGATCGGTCTCGTCCAGCAGAATCGCGTTCGGCGACACCTCGCTGCCCGTGCCTGCTGTGGTTGGCACACAGACAAGGAACAACGCGCGGCCTTCGAGCAAATCGGTCCCGAACACGTCGCGGATGTGTTGCCTGCCGCTCGCCAGCGCGGCAACGAGTTTAGCTACGTCCAGCGCGCTGCCGCCGCCGATCCCGAGCACGGCTTCGGGCTTGGTCGCCCGCGCGGCCTCCAGCACGGAATTGAACACGCCAATGCTCGGTTCTGAATCCACCGGTGGCGCATGCACAAGCGTTAACCCTGCGCTGGTGAACTCGTCCAACAGCGGCTTTATCGCATTCAACACTGGCGTGCTGCTGACCAACAAGACACGCTTGAATCCGCGCCGCGCAATGATCCCGGCGCACGTGCGTGCCGAACCGTTGCCGAACACAATCACAGGCGGCTGGCGCAGAAGAATGACGTTCATACTCCCGAGGTCATGATTTGTTTTGAGTGAGCGAGGTTTGCTCAGTCGCTGCCCGGCGTTTTGCCAACCAACCCCAGAGCGTCCAGTCCGTTTTGCCACCCGGCGGGAACAACCAACTGGCCGCGTACCCGACCACGAACACAATAACGTGACCGATGACACCGATCATCACGCCGGCCCAGGGGAAGTTATACGCGCCAAGGTCGAGCATTTTGTTCTTGCCGCTGGTCAGCGTAGCCCAGGTCGTGAAGACGAGGTTGGCGATTATGCCGATCCATACCCCTTGTTTGTTCGCGCGTCGGCTCAAAAACGCCAACAGGAAAATGCCGGCCAGGCCGCCCGAAATGATCGAAGACACCGCGTAGTAGAGCGACAGTACGCGCTCGCTTTTCCACGCGATCAGCGCCGCTATGCCCACGGCGAGCATGCCGCACACACCAACGATGAGTTTGCCCACGAAAAGCCGCTGGCGGTCAGACGCATCCGGCCTGAGCCTGCGATAGTAATCTTCCACCCCTACAGCCGACAGACAGTTGAGGTCCGACGAAAGCGTGGACATGCCGGCTGCGAACAGCGCGGCCACGAACAGGCCGGTCAGGCCGACGGGGATTTTCGTGGCCAGAAAATACGGGAAAACTTCATCCGGTTTGTCCACGTGCGCGGGCAACGGTTCGCCCGACAGCCGGAAGTACGCCCACACCAGCGTGCCAATGAGCATAAACAGTGTCCAGACCGGCACGCACAGCAGCGCGCCGAGCGCAACACCTTTGAGCGCGGCGCGGTCGGTCTTGGCCACCAGATACCGCTGCACGATCGTCTGGTCGGCACCGTACTTCTGCAGGTACCAGAAAAAGCCGTAAAGTGACATGACCCAAAAGCTGGTTTTGTCCGCGAAATCGAGCTTGCCCGAGCCGAGGCTGAATTTTTTCGCTTCCCACGCCAGGTCGAAGGCCGCCGCAGGCCCGCCAGGCATCAGATAGCAAAGGAACCCGAGCACGACTAACACCCCCAGCCACATCACGAATCCCTGAATCACATCCGTCCAGATGACCGCCTCAAGCCCGCCGATGAGCGTGTAAAACACCGTGACCAGCCCGACCAGCAGTATCCACCAGTACACGTTTACGCCTGTCATGGTGCTGCCGGTCAGTGCCAGCAGGTACAGCACAAAGCCCATCTTCGAAAAGTGCCCGGCGGTAAACGCAAGCGCAGTGTATGCGCGCGCGCCGTATCCGAACCTGTGCCCGAAGTATTCGTATGCGCTCATGCCGACCGCGTGCCGGAAAAACGGAATAATCACCAGCCCGGCCAGGGCGAGCACGCCAATAACCATGAACCCTGGGACAAGCTCGGCCCAGTTGCCCGCGTAGGCCGAGCCGGGATATGCAATGAACGTTATGCTACTGATGAGCGTGGCGAACACCGAGATGCCCATCGCCCAGTGCGGGACTGCACGGCGCGCGACAAAATAGCTCTCGGTCGAATTCTGGCGCTGCGAAAAGCGCAGGCCAATGTACGCCACCGCGCCCATGTAAAGCGCGATTACAACCAAATCGAGCCATCGGATCTTTTCCATACGAACCAGCAAATCGTCATTTGCACGCCACCGGACGCCAATCGCACAAGCCGCACGCACCGCGGCCGACCAACGCCGCGCTGCACAGGACGCAATTTATCAAGCCGCTCATTTTGCCTGGCCGACGTAGTTGCCGTAATCGAGCAACAGCTTGCCCGCAATCAAAAGCGCAACAGCCAATGCAAGCGTCAGTTTTGTGGCGCGTCTGCAGCCTTTCCATTCCTTGAGCGCCACCCCGACCAAGGTGCCCAGCAAAATCGAGAGGATCATGTGTATCGCCCAGCACGCCTGCTCGAATCCTTTGACCTTAAGGATGAAAAAGTGGCCGAACCCGTAAAAGAAAAACTGGCCGTACCATAGGCAACCCGTCAGCACGGCCATCGCCCAGTTCACGCCCAAGTAAGCCGGGTTCAACCCGTTCGGCAGCGCGACCATCTCGCCGAATGTCCTGTGCCGCAAATGCAGGAACAAACAATAAATCGCCGTGGTCAAAAACGCGCCCGTGTTCGAAAAAGGATAAATCGCGTTGTTCCGGAACGAAGTCGCGTCCACGCCCAACACCGTGTGGCCAGCAGCCGAGCTTTCAGCCAGCTTCGCGATCGGCTCGCCCTCGGTCAGCGCCATGCCGTACACGCCCGACAGCACCCCGGCCAACAGGCACAAGACCAATCCAATCACTGCGTTGCTTTTGCCGGGGGTGACAGGCGCACGGTTCAGGTCGCGCTCTTTCCATCGTCCGGCCAGGCCGCAAAACACTATCCCGACAAGGCCGACGCAGATGCCAAGCAGCACCCACCCAGAGCCGGGTTTGACCCAAAACGCCTCGATGTTCGCCGCGTAATTTGCCAGCCCGGTGTTGCCTTTGATGATGGCATAGGCGGTGCCCACGAGCGTCGAGACGCCAATTGCCGTCGCATACGTGATTGAAAAGCCCACGTACCGGATCGCCACACCGAACGCAGTGCCGCCGATGCCATAGGCAGCACCCAACAGGAAAGTGCGCAACAGCGCATCACGCGGCGCCGCATTCACAACCCCCCAGAAATCCGGAACGGTCAGAACCGCGCCGACAATTGGCAGCAACAGCCAACAAAACGACGCTTGTGCAAGCCAATACGTTTGCCACGACCAGCCTTTGAGCTTGCGTTGCGGCACGTAACATACCGAGGCCGACGCAGCGCCTATGGCATGGAACAGAATGCTCGCGAGCAATGGATGCATACGGTTCAACTGGAAATCCGAAATTCGAAACTCGAAATCCGGAACAAGTCGGAAGTTGGAAATTCGACACTTGCCACCGCCGTTGCGACTGTGCGCGACCTTGCAGTGTGCACGCTGGCAATTGCCGGGCGCACCGTACCACAAACGCGACTGCGCCGCCGAGCCGTACCCCACCAGGCTTCCCCAACCTGGGCCGGCGTGTTTTTCCTGGACAAATGCATTGCACACCCCGACAGGCCGCCATGCACAACGTTGGCAGCCGGATGCGCTGCAAGCCCGCTGAAGCCGTGGACACGGCACATATGTTTTCTGGCGGCAGCGGCGGCCGGCATTCGCGCCGAGCGAGTGAACGCGCGCAAGCCTAAGGGCGGATAGTCGCTTGGCGCCGGCGCCACTGCCGCAGCGGCCACGCCAAAGGTTGGCTTCCATATTGCCGCGTATATCGGCACAGCGCGGCGGAGTATCGCGGGTCGGTCCTGTACAGCTTTTTGCATTCGGATTTGCTTCGGATTTCGAATTTCGGATTTTCAGACAGGCAGATCGAACTCGCCCAGACGCAGCGGGTACTGCCCCGCCTCGCGGACAAGCTTGACTATGTAGTCATAAGTCCGGCCCGACACACCCGCAGTAACAGAATGATCGGACATGAAAATGTACCCCCCGCCTTTGGCGGCGTTGAGCTTGCGCAGCACTTCGCGCCGGATGCGGTCGAGGTCGTTGGTCTCCCAAATGGTGATGTCGCTGTTACCACAAAACGCGAGCCGGTGCCCGTATTGCTTGCGCAGCTCGACCACGTCCAAGCCAGCCTTGGCCTCGAGCGGGTTCAATCCGTCAATGCCTATCTCAATAAAATCGTCAATGAGCGCGCGCACGTTTCCGCAGCCGTGGTAAATCACCAGCAGCCCGGCCTCATGCGCTGCTTCGGTCATCTGTGCCACCCACGGCTTGAAATACTTGCGCCAGTACGCCGGCGAGATGAACGTCGCTTTCTTGTACGCCACGTCGCCCCAGATGACGAATCCGTCGAGCCAGCCGCGGCCCGCCTCGATTTCCGCACGGGCCATTTCGAGGTAAAACGCGCCGAGCCGGTTGATCACCGCACCCATGCGCTCGGGGTACTCGCCGATCCAAAACATGGCGTTCTGTTGGCCGATGAGCCGGGTCAGGCATTCGCTCACCTCGATCATGCTGCCGAACACGGCGAAGTCGGGCCAGAGTGATTTCACCGTTTCGATCCAGGGCGGCGAATTCCGCTCGAACCCGTCGCCCACGCCCGCGATCTGGTTATCGCCGCCGGCGAAAAACCTGCGCCGGTCGCGTGGGTCATCGAACTGAGCGCGCTCGAGCTGCTCGATGCTTTTGATCGCCCAGTCAACCATTTCCGGCATCGGGAACTCGAACCGTTTCCGCAGCGTCGCGCCGAACCCTGTGCGCACCACGACCTCCTCGGGCGTTTCCTTGAGGATTTCGAATGGCCTTATCCACAGGTCCATGTTCGGCAGCGTGACCACGAAGTCTAAATCGTAGTGCTTGTACGGGTCCGCGTCCGGGGCCAGGCCAAGCTCGGCGCGCCAGCGCCGGACGAACCCGCCCCAGAAAAAGTCGCTGATCGGCACGCGATCGGCCTCGCGGTGCCGCAGCGCTGCGTTCAGACGCTGGAGTTTGTCCAACGCTTTGCGCGGGCGCTGCGCAGTTGCATTAATTCTGTCCGGCTTACAGCTCATTTAATTTTCCTCGCCAAGGTCGGAGACGCAGAAGCTGAATCAAGCTCTAGCCCGACGCGCGTTTTTCGCGATTTTTAATCCACATTCGCAGGGCTGACCAGCCCAGAGTTGTAATTTCTGGAGGCGCTAAGCCGCCGGTTGTGCGGTGGTTACCCGCCCGGTACAATGCCGCGCGTGCAACTACAAAATGCCAGACTGCCATGTCCGAATCGGTTGATCAGGCCGCTGATCCGCCGGCTCCAGCCATACGTGCCGGGGGAACAGCCGAAAGTGGAAGGTCTCATTAAGCTCAACACGAACGAGAATCCGTATCCGCCCGCTCCAAGCGTGCTCAGGGCTATCCGCAGCGCGGCAGACGCGCGGCTGCGGTTGTACCCCAACCCGACTGCAGACGGCCTGCGGTACAAGCTAGCGAAGCTTTACGGCTGCGCGCCGGAAAACATCATAGTCGGGAACGGCTCGGACGAGCTCCTGGAGATGGCCGTCCGGTGCTTTGTCGAGCCGTCGCCATGTGCAAGCGCGCGCACGCCTGCAGGCGCTGCACGGTGCATGGTGCAGTATTTAACTCCGAGCTATTCGCTTTATCCAGTACTGGCAGACATGCACGGCGCGATCAAAAACGCCGTGCCACTAAACCCTGACTTCTCGTTGCCCAGTCCGCAACAATTGCGCCGGGGGAGCCGGTGGCGTTTCGATGCGGCGCTAACGTTCATTACCACGCCGAACGCGCCCAGTGGACGCGGCTACCGCACTGCCGAGCTTGAAAGCCTGTGCCGAGCGCAGCGTGGCTTGGTGGTGTTGGACGAGGCATACGCCGAGTTTGCCGACGAAAACGCGTTGGCACTCGCGCTGAAGTACCCGCACGTGATCGTTTCGCGGACGTTTTCAAAAGCCTACTCGCTTTGTTTCCTGCGCGTGGGTTATTTCATTGGCCATCCGGAACTGATCGCCGCACTGCACAAGATACGAGACAGTTACAATGTCAACGGCCTCGGCCAGCTCGCAGCCGAAACCACTCTGGACCACCTAGACTACTACTCGGCGAACTTTGGGAAAATACGCGCCACACGGCAATGGTTAACTGAGCAACTAACTCAGCTCGGATTCCACGTGGTGCCGAGCCAGACCAACTTCATTTTCGTGCGTCCCCCGGACCGGACGGCGCACCAACGCGGCGGGCCGAATAAGGCAGCGCGCACATCTGGCAGCGCGGAAGATTGGTACTATGCGCTGCGAGAACGAAAAATACTTGTCAGATGGTTCGACCAGCCGCAGGTCAGGGACTATCTCCGGATCACCATCGGCACGCCGAGCCAAGCGCGGAGACTTGTCCAAGTAGTCCGCGAAATTCTACGGTGCTGACTTCGGCGGCCGGCTGCAGCGGGTTCGGCCGCACGCTTACTTGAATCGCGCCTCCGAGGCGTTCACCGTGCGGTACGCGCCGGCAAGTAATTATCGCTGCTTTTCGCCTTCGCCACCGGCTTCTTTATTGCGCTCACTCTGTCTGGCTTCTTCGGCCGCCTCGAACGCATGTTGCAGCGCGACCAGGTCTTCGCCGGGCTTGAGCGCCTCAAGCAGTTTTTGCTCCGCTTGGAGCTGCTCGGGTGTGTAGTTGGCAGCCTTGATTGAAAGCCCGATCCGGCGCTCGGCACGGTCAATTTTAATCACGCGCGCGGTGACCTCCTGCCCCACCTTGAGCACGTTCTTGATCTTGTCCACGCGCTCTTCGCTGATCTGCGAGATGTGCACCAGCCCGTCTATGTCATGCTTCAACCCGACAAATGCGCCGAAGCTGGCCAGCTTGGTCACCTTGCCCGTGACCAGGTCGCCGACGCGGTACAACTTGTCTATGTTCTCCCACGGGTCGGGCGTCAACTGTTTGATGCCCAAAGCTATTCGCTGGTTCAGCTTGTCCACTTCGAGTACGACAGCCTCGACTTCCTCCCCCTTCTTGAGGACTTCTGACGGGTGATTGATCTTACGCGTCCACGAAATGTCAGATACGTGGATCATGCCGTCTAGGCCGTCCTCAAGCTCGACGAATGCACCATAGCTGGTCAGGTTCCGAATCTTGCCTTTGACGCGTGTGCCGGGCGGGTATTTCTTGTCCGCTGTGTCCCACGGATTCGGTTCGAGCTGGCGCACGCCGAGTGAAATTTTTTGCTCTTCCTTGTTTATCCCGAGCACGACAGCTTCGATCTCCTGGCCGACTTTCAGCACATCGGACGCTTTGGCAATGCGCTTCGTCCAGGACAATTCGGTCACGTGCACCAAGCCCTCGACCCCAGGCTCAAGCTCGACAAACGCGCCGTAAGGCACCACGTTCACCACCTTGCCTTTGACCCGCGCGCCAACAGGATACTTCGTCTCGATCTGGTCCCACGGGTTCGGCATCTTTTGCTTCAGCCCGAGACTGACCCGCTCTTTCTCGCGGTTCACATCCAGCACGACCACGTCAATCTCCTGGCCGACCTTGAGCATTTCCGATGGGTGATTAATTCGGCCCCAGCTCATGTCCGTGATATGCAGCAGGCCGTCTATGCCGTTAAGGTCTATGAACGCGCCGAAATCGGTGATATTCTTCACCGTGCCCTTACGAATGTCGCCGGGCATCATCTCGGCCAGGAGTTTAGCGCGGCGCTCAGCGCGTTCCTGCTCGAGCAATTCGCGCCGGGACAAGACCACGTTCTGCCGTTCCTGGTTGATCTTGACCACCTTGAACTCGAACGTCTTGCCCACGTAGTCCTGCAGGTTTTTCGGCGTCACGAGGTCAACGTGAGAAGCGGGCACAAACGCTTCAACTCCGATGTTGACCATCAACCCGCCTTTGACCACTGACTTGACCTTGCCGGCTATTTTACCCCCTTCGTTGCAAATGGTCAGGATGCGCTCCCAGTTCTTCTTGAACTCGGCCTTCTCGTGGCTCAGCACGACCATGCCGTCCTTGTCTTCGAGCCGCTCTATCAACACGTCAATTTGGTCGCCAGGCTTGAGCGCGCTCAGGTCTTCGAACTCGGACGCAGGAATAGAGCCTTCGCTCTTGTAACCTATGTCAACCAGTACTTCCTTAGGCCGGATCTCGATGATCGTGCCTTTAACTATCTCGCCAACTGCAAAGTGCTTGAGGCCGTGCTTCAGCGCATCGTGCATGCTTACCATAAGTTCAAACTGCGATTCAACATCCGAAGGGGAGACTCATGCCGCCGAGTCCAATGCAGCACAACAAATCGCTCTGCTACACTATGCCTGCGGCACATGCCTCAGCGGCGCTGTGCCCAAGCCACGTGCAACAGAGCCAACGTACCCCAGTCTTCTGGGGGTTTATCTTCAGGTTGTTGATGGGTTGTTTTACCATTGCCTTGCTGGACATCCGCACCCGCGGCGTCCAAGGCGAACGGAAAAATAATCCCAACCAACGCGGATGCAACAACAAATTCGGACATACATCAGTACCGGCCCGGGTGCCGACCGCGCCCGAACCCACTATCCGGGTTGACCCGGCAACCACGGCGCTATAGGCTCGAGCGTAATTAACTAACACAGGTATGCGACACACAATCTCAGTCCTGGTCGAGAACAAGTTCGGCGTGCTCGCCCGCGTTGCGGGCATGTTCAGCGGACGCGGGTTCAATATAGACACATTGAACGTTGCGCCCACGCAAGATCCTACTGCCTCGCGCATGACGATCGTCACGCAGGGCGACGACGCCACGCTCGAGCAGATTGTCAAGCAACTGAACAAACTTCCCGAAGTGATCGAAGTGCGCGACTTCCGCACCGGCGAATACGTTGACCGCGAACTTGCGCTGGTTAAGGTGGCCGTGAACTCGAAAACGCGCTCCGAAGTAATGCAAATCACCGACATCTTCCGCGCCAAGATCGTTGACGTCCAACCCAAGAGCCTGACCATCGAGGTTACCGGCACAGAAGACAAAGTTAACAAGTTCATCGAGCTGATGCGGGCATTCGGGCTACTTGACCTCACACGGACCGGCAGGGTCGCACTCCCCCGCGCATAACTGTCTGCGTCGCTTGCAGTTAGACCGGCACGCAGGCACTAGCCCGGACACTGCCAGACACACGCAGCATATCCTACGACGGGCATTCCCTCGCCAAACTCGGGGCTTGGCCCAGCTTTATGACTGTTTCCGTGCCGGACACTTTCCGGCACGGCGCTGCATATCCGCCACCGCACCAATCAGCCTTGCAATTTGCCGGGGTCGCGCGAGCAGCCGAGCTGATGGCTCTGTTGCGCCGCTAGTGCGCATGCACTCGCTAGTCTGAATCCGCTTCACTGCCCAGGCGGGACAATATTCCCCACTGAGTTACGGTGCCCCCTACCTTACACTTTTGGCAGGTTGACTTATTTATCGAGCCTTCCTTGGCTCCGTAATGCGCGCATCCGCCACCATTCGCACCTGCGTCCAGGCGCGGATCAAAAGTGGCTGCGGGGGCAAACTGTTCTAGTGGTTCAGTCCGTAACAGAAAAACGGTGAGCACGGCTTCGTATGTCGGGGCAGGCATCCGGCCCGGCTAAAGCCCGGCGCTAATGAAAAAGCTCTCGCTAAGTATTGCGAGTCTTTAATGCCATC
>JANWZY010000449.1 GCA_025061935.1 Verrucomicrobiia bacterium | reverse complement strand
CCTGGCCGGTGGTTTAGTCGAGCCACAAAAGCGATCCCACAGGTGTGTCGCCGGGCAGAGTTTACCAGGGCCATCTATGCCACAAATACCCTTTGAGTTCGTGCTGCGTCACGGCGGCTACTCGGCTGTGTTCAACGGAATAAGTACGGTACCGATGGTCAAGGCCGTTGACACATGCCGGGAGCGAGTTGTGTTCCGTCATGACCGGATCACTCTTGTACTAGCGCACAGCTTGTGGGATGGGGCGCGCCGTCGGGCCGCTTGGTTAGAGGTTTTGCCTTCCCACGCTTGCATGGCGGCCTAGCAGCTTGCTCGGCGTTAGTCCTGCTCCTGAGTGCAACCGTTTACACGTCATTATTGGCGAATAGGGAGACGGTGAATTGGATCCGGCGAGTGCTCACTTGCCAAGGAGCGAGCTTGTGTCACCAATGAGATCAGACGCGAACTCGCGCAGCTCGTCGGGTTTGATTGGCAGGTATTTGCCTGTGGCCTCGGCTACGGTGGTGCCAGCGGCACTGCGCGCACTTGCCTTTGCTTCGAAAATGCGGCCTTTGCGGTTCACGACCAACTCGCCGGTCACCACCAGCTCTTCGCCTGGCCGGACCGGTTTCAAAAACCGCACAGTCAATTCGGCGCAGACGGCAAATTGCCGGGTCGCAACAGCACAAGCCCAAACCATGACTTCATCCAGCACGGTTGCAATGATACCCCCATGCACGACGCCTTTGAACCCGACATGTGCAGCTTGCGGCACGAACCTGCCTTCGACGACGCGGCCGTCGGTCTGGAACCTGA
>JANWZY010000448.1 GCA_025061935.1 Verrucomicrobiia bacterium | reverse complement strand
CAACGTCGCGCCGAATACGGATGCAGCGACGGATGCGTTGCTCAAGCTGCTTTGGAACTCCTCGATCTGTTGAGTGAAAACAAAGAACAGCAATGAAGCCCCGGCAGCAAGAGCAAGCGACATGATTGCTATATTTTTTAAACTACAGCATGACGGTACAATTACTTTATCCATAAACATGGTTTCACACTTAATGATTAGTCATCAGCGTCGTCAGCAGAAATTGTTCTCCATACCTTTTTCGCAATGACAAGCAGTTTCTCAGTCGTTAGCCCCACCCACTCGGCGAGGTAACCTAATTGCACATCGTATGCTTGCGCGGCTTTGGGGTCGAGGTCGAAACGGTCCCCCTTATAAAAATCCCCAATAAGCCCGATTACGGCTGCGGTTGCAAATGCCAGTTTCACTTTATCCCCATCAAACTTTTCACCAAAGAATAGCGCATCACCACATTGTTGTACCACATTGAACGTTGCAGCTATTGCGCCGGTTGCAATCGCAGTCACAAAAGCACGAATGAAATGCGCACCGACGGTATTCAATGGTATCAACTCGTCAATTTTGCCGATTATCGGACCCGCAACGGCCCCTGCAACACCCGCAATCAAACCGTGCACGAGGAGCTTTTTCGGGTTCCGCTCGCCTGCGAGGAAGTTGACTGCGATGTTCAATCCAGCTGAAAGGCTTGCAGCCTTCAGCGTGGAAACCAAGTTGAACTCGTAACATCCACTCGGATCCGTGCCATTCACCGGATCACAGTGGCAGTAGGCGTATTTGTGGAGGCTCTGTGGATCAAAGTTGTTGCCTGCAAACGC
>JANWZY010000447.1 GCA_025061935.1 Verrucomicrobiia bacterium | reverse complement strand
CTACAACGTCGCCAATGGTTTCGGAACATGTGGTCAAGGGGTGTGGCGCGCATTTATCGTCCCTTTAGGGACTTGAATGTCGGGTTCGGGTCGGGCTTAAACCCGGCACTTACGTAGCGGCTAGCAGCATGCTGCGCCTTTGCGGCGCTTGTCAGACGCGCCATCCAATCAGGCCACCCTCAAAACAAGCCCGTCAGGGCGGCAGATCATAGCCCACCGTGTCAACGTTGGGCCAAAGCGTCTCCAAAAACAGCTAGTCCCGCTAGGGACGACAGAACGCGCAGACCACAGCCTAAGCTGCGCTTTGACAAGCCCAGCTATAACCGAGGAGGTCCATCCTCGTAGCTGCGTTTGTAAAAACGCGGAGCAATCTAGCAGGCTCCGGAGTATCCTGCACTTTAACACCGTTTTTTTAAGCCCTTAAAAGAGCGAAAGACATTAGCCCACCGTGCCAACGGGGGGGTATAAGGTGCAAACCCACTGCTAGTCCCGGCAGGGACGACAGAACGCTGAAGCACATCATCCCGTCTGCACTTTGAGTAGCGCAGCTACGTGAGTGACAACCGTAGCCACGTTTGTAAAAACGTGGAAGCCACCCATAACCGCTTCTCCTGCCGCCCGCGCTTCCACAAGCGCAGCTACAGCCTAGGTGGGCCATTTTCGTAGCTGTGTTTGTAAAAACGCGGAGCCAATTGAGGCCGGGTCTGGGCCGTTCTGCGTCTTGACAAGCGCAGCTACACAGCCCACGCCCAACCCATTCAGCCTAAAGGCTGTACTACAAACAGGCTTTTGTCTGGCGCGCCTTGCGGCGCTGAGTGAGCGAGCGTTCGAGCCTGCCAGCAACAGAATTCAGAATTCACCGCGTCGGCTGCGCTCTAACAAGCG
>JANWZY010000446.1 GCA_025061935.1 Verrucomicrobiia bacterium | reverse complement strand
CAGCCCCGTCGAGAAAGGGCGCGCGCGCGCCGCGCGCGCGGCCCGGCTCAGTGTGCTCGCCGATCAACCGGCTCTTTGCGCAGCCGACCGCAGGCATGTTGCAAATCACCCCTAAATGACAAGCCAGTCCGAACCTGCGCGGGTGCGCCAGCCCCTGGCCGTCGCACATGAGCACGTCCGGCACCTGCCTCAGCTTCCGCAACGCGCGCAGGAGTACTGGCACCTCCCGAAAACTGAGCAGGCCCGGCACGTACGGAAACACGAGTTGGGCGCAAGCCGCATGACGCTCGACCACACGCTGCTCGATCATGTCCCACAACACAACTGCGCCGAAACAGAGCTTATCATCCTTGGAGAACGCTGCGTCGAGTCCGGCAACGTACCTAACAGGTCTGTCGAGCGGGACAATTTCGACCCTCCGCGCAAGCTCGCGTTGCAACGCGATCGCGTCGCGCGGGCTGATGCGCCAGTCATGGATCGGCCCTGGCAATTTCATTGCGGGTCCGGGTGTAAAGATTACCCCGTGTTTGCGAATTGTCAGCCAAAACGATTGAATTGCCACCCGATGGCCCGTACCGACTTGGAGGGCCATGCTCCGTCACAACCGAAATGATCCCACCTTTTGAGGACAACGCTCTCGAAGCTGCGCCTTACACCTACGCCCGAATGGAGGGGTGTGCTCTGTCACGACCGCGCCTTGGCGTTCGCAAGGAGGTTTTTTCTACTGAGCCTTGCACAACTGCGTAACGGTTTTAATGCCGCTACATTAGCACCCGGCTTCAGCCGGGTGTCAAACCCGCCGCCAGCCGCAAGCCGTTTCAACGGCTTGGCTGTGGGGGTAAAACCGATGAAACGGTTTTACGGGTTGGCACCGGCATTCACCGGGCTAAAACCCGGC
>JANWZY010000445.1 GCA_025061935.1 Verrucomicrobiia bacterium | reverse complement strand
CCGAGTTCAAGCGCGGCATGGTGATCATGCTCGATGGCGCGCCGCAAATTATAGAAGACTTTCATGTCACAGGCACGGCTCAAACCCGGCCGAAACTCCACGTCAAGCTGAGGCATTTAAAGACTGGCAGGTTCGCGGATCGCGCCTTTTCCGACAACGAGCGTGTTCAAGTATGCGAGCTGCAATACCGCACCGTACAGTACAGCTACAAGCAGGGCGATACATATGTGTTTCTGGATGCCGAAACCTTCGAAGAGCTTGCACTCACGGCAGAACAGATAGGCGAGCGACACTGGTTTCTGAAAGAGAACGAGGAGTACAAAGCAATGTTTCTGGAAGGTAAGCTGCTGGATATTGTCCTCCCGAGCCAGGTCTCGCTCGAAATCGTTGACACCGCGCCGCCAATCCGAGGGGGATCGGACTCGACATGGAAACCCGCCAAACTCGAAACCGGACTCGAAATCATGGTTCCACTCTTTCTGGACAAGGGCGAACGCATCCGAGTTGATACTCAAACTCGCAAATACATCGGCAAAGACACTTCAGAGAAAAAATAGCTCGGCCACCCACGTTCCCGCTCGCGCCCGAGAAAACGCAGGGTGGCACTGGTGTCACGCTGCGTTGACTCCCATTATCTCAAATCCACCGGCCCAATTAGCCCCCGAACTGGCACGGCATCATGACCGCCATACCGGCCGAAAAAACGCTCCCCCCAACTCGCTTGATTTTTTACACACAGGAATGAGGATGTACTAGAAGTAAGCGCCGAGCTGACTGGGACCTGTGCAACGGGCTCAACTTGGATTGCAACAGGCCGGTTGAACGGCTTCAACTGCTTTCCGAATCGCCTGCTTGAACTTGTCAATGCCGAGTCCCGTAGCGCCCGAAATTTTTAGCAC
>JANWZY010000444.1 GCA_025061935.1 Verrucomicrobiia bacterium | reverse complement strand
CAATTGCAGTAACCGAGCTTGTGTCCGAATCCGTCCCGGCGGAGACGAAGGCGGAGTTCCTCGAAGCCCTGGCGCATAAGGGGGAAACGATCGAGGAAATAGCGGGATTCGCACAAGAGTTGCTTGCGCACGCAATCATTCCAGAATTGGACCCGACAACACGGAACCGGGTCATTTTGGACGTGGTGGGCACGGGCGGCGACAGACTCGGCACATTTAACATCTCGACCGCCACGGCACTTGTGTGCGCCGCTGCGGGCGTGACTGTGGCAAAGCATGGGAACCGCGCTGCGACCTCACAATGCGGCAGCGCAGACGTGCTCGAAAAGCTCGGCATACGGATCGACCTCGGCCCGACCGAGGCGGCGCAATGGTTGCGCACGCGCGGGTTTGCGTTCTTCTTCGCGCCGAAGTACCACCCCGCATTCAAGCATGTCGCGCCGGCACGGAAGCTTTGCGCGCAGCGCGGGCAACGCACGATTTTCAATTTCCTCGGCCCATTACTGAACCCGGCTCGGCCCACAGCAATGTTGGTAGGCGTGCCGCGCCCGGAGCTGTGCGAGCCGATTGCGCGCGTGTTGCAATCGCTCGGCGTGCGTCGCGCAATGGTCGTTTGTGGACAGGTCAGAACTGCCCGCGCACCCGTTACTGATGAAGGAAGCACGTGGGATACAGCAGAAGCAGTTTTCATGGACGAGTTTTCCACCCTCGGCCCGAGCACAATCGCCGAGTTTCACGACGAGCGCGGAGTAACCACGTCCTCCTTCGATCCCGCCGCACTGCCAATCCAGCCTGCCGGGCTACACGAGCTGCGCGGCGGCGACGCAGAAACGAATGCCCAGACGCTCCGCGCAATTCTCAACGGTACCGACCGCGGCCCCAAACGTGACGTAGTCCTCCTCAACGCTGCGGCGGCGA
>JANWZY010000443.1 GCA_025061935.1 Verrucomicrobiia bacterium | reverse complement strand
ACAGCCGGCCGTTCACTGCACAGCACGGCCAATGGTGTAGGGGGCTTCGTCAGGCTTTTATCGAGAACGAACAGGTAACAATTCCGGCGCGCTTCCCACGGTTTTTGCGCGTCGAATGACACGGGGCCGGACAATAGGATATCGCCGTTAGCAAGGTAAAGAGCACGTGTATAGCCGTAATGCGGATAGTGGGCCGTGAGGTTACGGATGGCTTTCGTCGCAAGGTCAATCTCCATCGCGTCGCCAAACGTTTTCGAGAGAAACAGAATTCTTTTGCCGTCATGCGACCAATCGGCGCGCTCGCCAAACCAGGTTAACCGTTTGATGTGGGGCGGCAGGTGGTCTGCCGGACTCGACCTCGGACTCTGCCCGGCAGCGCCGCCGTAAAACACTGCGGCCAGAAAAGTGAAAGCTATCAAGATGTTGCGGGCGTTTCGCATCCGAGGGCGTTATAACAACTTGACGCCATTTAACAACTCAAACAGTGACCGCCTTCAGACGAAGGTGCATCTCAAACAGTGACGAGTCCGCAACCGGATTTCTCAAGAGCGCCTTTCCACAAATGATGTAGCGTTCGCGATACCCATCCAACAAATGCTCCAGGCCCAAACACGACCCCAAGCCCAAAAGGATGGAACGGCACCGCGCGAACTTCGCTGAAAACTTGCCCCATCAAGGTTTCGCGCTCAACCAATTTGCGTGTACGGACGCGAGCGCATCGGGTGTCCATGGCTTGGGCCCAACGATTATTCGATAACCTAGTTGAAGTTTACCGCCAGGCGGCAATGTAAGCGGTTTCGGGGCCAAAATCGCGGCACACATGAAGCGCATCACTTGCGAGTTGACGATGTACCATGGCGGGTTTGCCCCCGCATTCGCAGGATCGCTAAGAACAGCTATACTGCCTACACAATTGGTCCCGTCTGTCAAATTGCACGCGAGCGCGGGCGCGGACGGGCGCGCGCGGTCATG
>JANWZY010000442.1 GCA_025061935.1 Verrucomicrobiia bacterium | reverse complement strand
ACGCTACACAGGCAAGACCTATCGGCTTCCCACTGCGCGCGATCTAGAAGCCTACCGTGCAGCGGAAACCGTGCTGGAGGAAAAACGCCGCAAGCTGCACGACGCCTGGGGCATTGACCCAGTGCCCAATGAGCCGACGCCGAAAGGCGGCGGGCCGGGTGCAGAGCGCGCGTTCTCCGTGCACAAATACGGCCTGACGAGGTGGGGCGATCTGTTCAATGCGCGGCAGAAGCTGGCGCTCGTCACCGGTGCCGATGCCGTACGCCGCGCCCATGCCGAAATGCTCCGCGCCGGCTACGAACCCGAGTTCGCCAGGGCGGTGACGACGTATCTAGCTGTCACTTTTGACCGACTCGCAGCGGCCCTAAACACCCTTTGCCGATGGCAATCAGCTGGCGAAAAGATCGCAGACGTTTTCTCGCGGCAAGCGTTGCCGATGGTTTGGGACTTTGCCGAGCCAAACCCATTTGGTGGAGCTTCTCGGAGCTGGGACGAGCTTTTCACTGACACGATCAACACGCTCACGCATGTTTCGCTCGCACCGACTTGTGAATCCTACTCCCACCACGGCACGGCCACCTCGCTTCCCTGGCCGGACGATTTTTTTGACGCGGTGCTGACCGATCCGCCGTATTGCCTAGCGCCCGGCACGCTGATTCTGACGGATCGAGGTTACGTTCCCATTGAGCACATTCAGGTCGGCGACCGCGTTCTTTCACACAAAGGACGCTGGGCAAAAGTCACGCGCCTCTATCGCCGTCCGTATCGCGGTCCAATCCTTCGCCTTAAAGTGGCGCATTGCAACCAGCCACTGCTGATCACTCCTGAACATCCGGTGCGGGCGATTGCTGCTGCTCCGTGTCCGTACGAGCGGCGTGCGGCTTGCTCTCCCGAATGTGCTGACGTGCAACAACAGGGTCGGTGTCCCCACGCCCAATTTGGCGCCTATCGCGCGGATTGGATTCCCGCGGGTCAGCTCAAAGCCAACGACTATGCCAACCTTGA
>JANWZY010000441.1 GCA_025061935.1 Verrucomicrobiia bacterium | reverse complement strand
CCCGCCAACAAGCGCATCAAGTTTATCCTTAGCCCCGCGCGCGAATTGTCCTCGCATGATGTAGCTGTGATGGCGTTACTATTGAACGCTGAGCGGCTGGATGTCATTCCCGGGTTCGTTCCGGCGCAGAAAATGCCGGCCGTGCCGACTGGCCTCGGAGATTTGTATATGCCGCTCGAAGGCGCTGTTGATGTGGCCGCGGAGAAAGCGCGGCTCGGCAAGGAGCTTCAGAAAATCAATGCTGAACTAGCGCGGCTCGAGCAAAAGCTGAGCGATCCCGAGTTTACGCAAAAGGCGCCCGCTCAGGTATTGCAAGACCATCGGCAACGGCTGACTGAACTCCAAACCGCACGAGACAAGATGCAAAGCACTCTTGAGTCCCTTGCCTAAGCTTCCGAAGCGTGGTCGGAGACGAAATTTGCCGCGAAACCAATTTTGCGTGGTGTTAGGTGTGCGATGGGCAATGTGCCAGGCAGTGTCACTGCTACTCTTGCTTTTGCTGCCGGCAGCCGCGGTGGCTAAGGGCAAGGTATTCCCTCCGCAGCCCTTGCTACGAATGTGACTGCCCCGGATCAGTGGGCATTGGCCCGTTTCAAGGACGGTTCGAGTGATTGGTGATTGAGACACTGGTCACTGGCGAAGGGACAAATTTTGCTTGGGTTGTGCAACTGCCGGGCAACCCGGTCATTGAGGAACGACCATAGACTTGTTCCTGACATTCCAGTATCTGCTCCGCCCAAAATCTTTCATGACATACCGAGATGCTAACGCCGAAGTTTTGGCACTTGCTGGGATTTTTTACTTGCTCACGTGTGTTAGGTCGGTCTGCCGACTCCAACGGTTGAATTGTAGTGGTCTGTTTTCTGATAGCGGTTTCTGCAGGAGACGCGATCACCAGGCGGCAGGTGGGGTTCAAAGCCCGGCTTTTTTGTGTTTTTGGTGGTTTTCTTGGTGCTCAGGGTGGTCGGTGATGGTTTTGCTCCTTGTGCCAAGCAACTGCGGGCGCTGCTCTTGCAATGTTTTTGGTAG
>JANWZY010000440.1 GCA_025061935.1 Verrucomicrobiia bacterium | reverse complement strand
AACTCGAAATGGACCGGCGCCGTGTCCAGGAGCGTATCGCGCGGATCAAGCGCGAGCTTGAGCATGTAAAACAGCATCGGGCGATCCAGCGCAGCGCGCGCCAGCGCAACCATATGCCCGTCGCCTCGATCGTCGGCTACACCAACGCCGGCAAGTCAACCTTACTGAACGCGCTTACCGGAGCGAATGTGTACGCGGACGATCGGCTGTTCGCCACACTAGACCCGACCACGCGCAGGTTGCGCCTGCCAACGAATCAATACGTTTTGTTAACCGATACTGTTGGGTTTATACGGAAGCTCCCGCATCAATTGGTCGAAGCGTTTAAGGCGACTCTGGAGGAAGTCGTGCAGGCCGACCTGTTGATTCATGTGGTTGACATTAGCCATCCGCAGGCCGAGGAGCAGATCGAGGCGGTCAACACGGTGCTGAAGGAGATCGGCGCAGATGCCAAGCCGACCGTGCTCGTGCTGAACAAGATTGATAGGCTCAACGGCAATGGTACATGGTCACGTGTGCAGGAGCGGTTCCCGAACGCCGTCGCGGTTTCAGCCAAAACTGGCGAGGGCATACCTGTGCTGCTGGATGAAATAGCGAATCAGTTGCGGCCGCCGCGTCAGTTCGTGCTACTGGCTGTTCCACACGAACAAGCGGGTGTGATTGCGAGACTGCACCAGGTTGGTCAGGTTGTCGAAGCGCGGTATGGGGGCAAGACCGCGCGGTTCAAGGCGCGTATCCCGCCGCATCTGCGCGCCGAGTTCGAGCCGTTCATTGTCGAAGAATTTCAGGCGCAGGGTCAAACCGGTTGATTCCGCGCAGTTTCGGTGGCGACAACCTTGGTGCAGTGGGGGTGTTTTCCCGACTTTGCATCCGCGCGTGCGGATGGTAATTTGCCGGCGCTGTGAGCGTCCGCCTCAAAGACCAGCCGCCGACCGAGCGGCCGCGCGAGCGGCTGATTGCGCACGGGCCGGAGGCATTGAGCAATGCCGAGCTGTTGGCCATCCTACTCCGGACAGGCTACAGGGGCAAAACCGCTGTTGATGTAGGGCGCGAGTTGCTCACCAGGTTCGGCTCATTGAGTGCA
>JANWZY010000043.1 GCA_025061935.1 Verrucomicrobiia bacterium | reverse complement strand
GCTACGGGCCGGGAAGTTGCTCGTGCCGGCCATGAACGTTAACGATTCGGTTACCAAGTCGAAGTTCGACAACCTCTATGGCTGCCGCGAGTCGCTCGCCGACGGGCTCAAGCGCGCGCTTGGCGTGATGCTAGCTGGCAAAACTGCTGTGGTTTGCGGGTACGGCGACGTAGGCAAGGGCAGCGCGCAAAGTCTGCGCGCCTTCGGGTGCCGGGTCATCATAACCGAAGTGGATCCGATCAACGCTCTTCAAGCCGCGATGGAGGGTTACGAAGTTACCACCATCGAGGATACACTCGGCCGCGCAGATATTTACGTCACAGCCACAGGTTGTTGCGACGTGATCACACTCGAGCACATCATGCAAATGAAAGACCAGGCCATCCTTTGTAACATTGGCCATTTCGACAATGAGATACAAGTGGAGCGGTTAAACAATGCGCCGGGCGTGAAGAAAGTGAACATTAAACCACAGGTTGACCGGTACGACCTGCCTAACGGCCGGAGCGTGTACCTCTTAGCCGAGGGGAGGCTGGTCAACCTCGGCTGTGGCGAAGGCCACCCCAGCTTCGTCATGAGCGCAAGCTTCACAAATCAGTGCTTAGCTTTGATGGAGCTTTGGAAAAACAGGGACAAGTACAAGGTCGGCGTGTACAGATTACCAAAGAAGCTCGACGAAGAGGTAGCGCGCTTGCACTTGGACAAACTCGGTGTCAAACTAACTAAACTGACGAAGAAACAGGCCGACTACATCGGCGTGCCCGTGGACGGCCCGTACAAACCTGAGCACTATAAGTACTGATGGCGCGGTTGGCACGGCCAGGAGGTGTGCAGCGCCGATCCAGGTTGTGCCGAACCGGTCAGAATGCAGTTGAGACCGAATCTGAAAATTGTGCGCTAAAATGAAGTTCGAAACTATCTGCCTGCATGGTGGTGCACAGCCGGACCCGGCAACGCTTGCCCGGGCCGTGCCTGTGCACCGGACAAGTTCATACGTGTTCCGTAGCACCGAACACGCCGCACGGCTGTTCGCACTCCAAGAATTCGGGTACATCTACTCACGGCTAACAAACCCAACAGTAGAGGTGCTCGAAAAGCGTGTCGCGTTGCTCGAAGGCGCGCCTGAACTGGGTGGATTGGCATTGGCCTCCGGTACAAGCGCGATCTTTTACACCATCATCAACCTTGCACAGGCGGGGGATAACATCGTTTCGGCGCGGAATTTGTACGGTGGCACGTACACGCAGTTCAACGACATCCTTCCCGCGCTTGGGATCACGGTAAAGTTTGTTGACTCGACAGACCCGGAAAATTTCGCCCGGGCCATTGATTCCAAGACGCGCGCCCTGTTCTGCGAATCGGTGTCGAACCCGGCGCTAGAGGTGACCGACATCGAGGCCGTGGCCCAGATTGCGCACGCGCACGGCCTGCCGCTGATTGTTGATTCGACCTTTTCGACGCCGTATTTGACGCGGCCGCTCGAATTCGGCGCGGATATCGTCGTGCATTCGCTCACGAAATGGCTTGGCGGCCACGGCACCGGCATCGGCGGCGTCGTCGTTGACGGTGGCAAGTTCAACTGGGCCGGTGGTAAACACCCACTGTACGATGTGCCGGATACGTCCTACCACGGGCTTAGGTGGGGGCACGACTTGCCTGAGCCGCTGCGGCCCCTGGCATTCATTTTGCGTATGCGGACAGTACCATTGCGCAACCTCGGCGCGTGCCTGTCGCCGGACAACGCATGGATTTTCCTCCAAGGCATTGAGACTTTACCGCTCCGCATCGAGCGGCACTGCGAGAACGCACTCGCTGTGGCCCGGTTCCTCCAGGCCCATCCGCGTGTCGGTTGGGTCAGGTTCCCCGGACTCGAAACGGACCCGATGTACAAGCTGAATCTTAAATACCTCCGGGGCAAAGGCGGCTCGATCGTCGTGTTCGGGATCAAGGGCGGAGTGACCGCGGGCCGCAAGTTCATTGACTCGCTGAAGCTGATCTCGCACCTGGCCAATGTTGGTGATGCCAAGAGCCTTGCGATTCATCCGGCTTCAACCACGCATTCGCAATTGACCGAGGCACAACAGCGCGCAGCCGGGATCACGCCCGATCTGATCAGGTTGAGCATCGGCTTGGAACATATCGAAGACATTTTGGCAGACCTCGACCAGGCGTTGGCTGCCGCCGCCTAAAGGGAATCGCACTGGGGCTACAGGCCATGAGTAAATCCGTTGGGAAGGTCGAAACGCTTTTCTTCGAATACAAGAACCCGCGCAAGCCACTCAGGTTACGTGTGGGCGGTGAGCTTGACCAGTTCACGCTCGCGTACGAAATGTACGGGCGGCTCGCGCCGGATAAATCGAACGCGATCCTGTTGTACCACGCGATGACAGGGAGTCAGCACGCCGCGGGCGTGAACACGCACGTGCCAGGCGTGGACAGTCGCTGGACTAAAGAGATGCACATCGGGTGGTGGGACGCCTTCATTGGCCCGGGCAGGGCGCTGGACACACGTAAGTTTTGCATTATTTGCGCCAACTATCTCGGAGGTTGTTACGGCTCGACCGGCCCGGCGTCAGTTAACCCGCGCACGGGTAAACGTTGGGGGTCGTCTTTTCCGGTGTTGCGCATGATCGACATAGTCGAGTCGCAAATGAAACTTCTTGACTGGTTGGGCATACGGAAGCTCCATGCTGTCATCGGTTCCTCGATCGGTGGGTTCCTCGCGCAGCTAACGGCTACGCGGTACCCGCACCGGGTCAAAAATGTCGTGCTAATCGGTACGGGCGTCGAAACGACCGTGTACCAACGGATAATTAACTTCGAGCAAATAACTGCAATCGAGAGCGATCCAAACTTTAGGGGCGGCGACTACTATGATGGTCCGTTGCCCGAGACAGGGCTGGCCCTGGCGCGGCGTATCGCGCACAAAACGTTTGTGTCGCTGGACGCAATGTGCGAGCGCGCGCGGCACGAGGTTATCAGCCACAAGCCGCCTTACGGCTGGTACGAGATGAATCACCCGGTCGAATCCTACATGTACCATCAGGGCCAGAAGTTTGTGAAGCGGTTCGATGCGAACACATACCTTCGCATTGTTGACGCGTGGCAATGGTTCGACCTGGTGGCCGAGGCGGACGCAAAAAGTTTCCACGACCTGTTCAGTCGCTGCACGCGGCAGAAGTTCTTGGTGTTCAGTATTGATTCAGACATCTCGTTCCCTGAGGCGGAGCAGGAGAAGCTTGTCAAACACCTCAAGCACGCGCACGTGCCATTCACGTGGATCAAGGTGCATTCGGACAAAGGTCACGACTCGTTCCTTCTCGAGCCGCACCTGTTTGCACCGCACCTGGTCCAGATTTTGAATAGCTAAGTCAAAATGTGGATGCCAGGATTGAACCTGCCTGTTCGCCATGCACAGACTCTACGATACGCATGCACATCTTGACTTCCCCGAGTTCGCGAACGATTTGGGCGACGTTGTTGCGCGCGCACGCGAAAACGGTGTGGAAAAGATCATCACTGTCGGTACTAACCTTGCAAGTAGCAGACATGCGGTTGCGCTCGCCGAACAGTTTCCATGGGTTTACGCGGTCGTGGGGTGGCACCCGAACGACGCAGATGACGCGCCTGCCGACGTTAAGTCCGCACTGCGCGAGCTGGCTGCACATCGGAAGGTTGTCGCCCTGGGCGAGACAGGCTTGGACTATCATAGGCTGCCGGGTTCCCACGATGGGGAGGCATCCCTAGCGCGGGAGCAGAAAATTCGTAAGCAGAAAGAGCTTTTTAAGCAGCACCTCGAGCTGGCAGCCGAGTTGGGCTTGAACGTCGTAGTCCACCAGCGCGATGCATTCGAGGACACGCTGAGCATGTTGAGGCCATTTGCGGGCCGAATCCGCGCCGTGTTTCATTGCTTTGGCGAATCGCCGGCACGGCTCGAGCAGGTGCTCGCACTGGGGGCATTCGTCAGTTTCACAGGAATCGTCACATTCAAAAATGCGGAAGTCGCGCGCGAGGCCGTGTATGCCACGCCGCTTGACCGGCTGATGATCGAAACAGATTGCCCTTTTTTGGCACCGGTGCCGTACCGTGGCAAGCGCTGCGAACCGGCGCACCTGCGCGAGATCGCCTTCGCCGTTGCACAAATCAAAGGTTGCTCGATCGAGACGGTAAGCAACGCTACGTGCGAGAACGCGGAGGCGTTCTTTAGGGGGCTTTCCAAAAGCTGAGTCCAAGCAGCGTGGTTAGCTAAGCAGTGCGGAGCCGGGGCTGCGGCTAGGGTTTATGGCTTACCATTCCCGGGCTAGATACCATTTGTCCGAATCTAGCTCGTGCTTGAGCAGGTACACGCGCTGGTCGGCGCCCAGCACTTTGAAATAGTCTGCCGGCGGCCACTCCGGGTCGCCTTTGCCCTGGTACCACCGATCAATAATTTCGGCAACGTCCACCCAACCGGTGCGCCCACGGAACCGGCGCGGCAGCATCTGGCCGCCCGGTCCTGGCAGCGGTACGACCTCGACCGGATTCAGGCTCATCTCCAGGGGTGCGGAAACCTCCGCACTGCGCGTGCTTTAGTTGGTTCGTCTTGCAACTCCCAGGCCGACTGCCGCGGCCAGATTCAATCCCGCAGCAGCGAGGCATGTGGTGGCAACACCCAGTGCGGGTACTAGGAACGTGCTCGCCAGCAACGCCCCAAGAAACGCGCCGACAAAATCGGCAGTGAACAACTTCGACGCGGCGTCCGTGCGCCCGGACTCGAGCCAACTGGCCAGCGGAAACTGCGCACCAACGAGCCATCCAAGGGCGAATGTGGCCAGGCCGATGGAACCATGAACGAGCAACTCACCCACGCCTGTTCGCGCCGCGGATGCAAGCGTGTTTAACCCCAAAGGCAGAAGGCTGCCTACTGCGCAGATCGATAGCGCCAGCACGACCAATCGTTTCCGCGCAGATGCCCAAGGCTCGCTCAGTTGTGCGCGGCTCTGGGGTGGCGCGTTTGCGGAGGGACCGAGGCTCACGCAGTACCGGTTCGACATCGCTGCACCTACAGCGAGTCCTACCATGAACAGGGTGACAATCACTCCCACTTGGTAGTACACTGACCCGCACAATACCTGGAAAGCAAGCAGCAACACAACTTCGAGCGCGGAGCCAGCGAATCCAGACGCAAACAATACCATTGCGCCGCGGCGGAGCCGTAATGCATACAGGACCAAAACTGCCAGGAGCACGAACTGGACAGGGCCCAGCCCGGACTCGAACTGGCTCGCCCAGTGACGCAACGCGTAATAGTAGAGCACAGGACTGAAGTCTCGATTAAATGCGGCTGCTTGCGAAATAGCCCGCTGAATGTCTGCAAACCTGTCCGGACTTAGCACAGCACCGAGGTAATTCCTATTTACAAGCTTGGTTGGGATTCCGGCGTGCTCGATCTGTCCGGCAATGTCACGTTCCAACGGCCCATCTGAGGCGAGGAAATACACGCGCCCGCCAGGCAGCACCAGCACGCTGCGGAACGAGGCGCTCACAGTGCGGTAAGCCGAAGAAAGCATTTGTGCAAGCTCCCGGCTGACGTAGTTTTCGTACCGTCCAATTGCGAACGACACAACGCCATCGGGTTCGAGTACACGTTTCAGCTCGCTGAAGAACTCCGCTGTGTACAGCCGGTTAAGTTGCGCTGTATCCGGGTCGGGCAACGCCAGTATAACCACTTCGTAGCGATTGGTTGTTTGGCGTACGAACCTGCGCGCGTCAGTGGTAAACAGCCGTATACGCCTGTCAGCAACGTGTTCGGGCAAAAACCGGCGCGTCGCTTCGACAATGAGCGGGTCCAACTCGACGCAATCCACCTGGGCCACTCCGTATTTGAGTATCTCGCGCGCTGCGCCAGTGGCGCTTCCCGAAACAAGTAACACGCGCTGTGCGCGCATTCGCTGGCACATTGCGTAGTGTACAGCCTCCTCGACCTGCTCGATGTTCGGTGTATAAACCAACACTGCGCCGTTCTCGATGAAGTTCGTTTGGCCAGAGGCTTCAGTGACAACGAGCCGGCCGTACGGCGAGTTCGCTTTGAACAATAAACGTTGGCCGGTGAATTGTGCTCGTGTCGAAAACGTGTCCGGGTCAAATGCAAGAAACACGACGACCAAGCCGAGACCGGCGGCGGGTAAGAAAATCAGGCTGGTGCGCTGGTGCGCGTTTCCAGATGACCCGCTTTGAGTCGCGAACAGGACCGGCTGACTGGCTATGCAAGTTGCAACCCCGAGGTTGAGCACGGCTGATACCCCGAGCAAAGCAATGTGGTCGAGCCACCGGACGAGAAGAAAACTGAACAAAATGCCGCCAGCTATGCACCCGATGCTGTCGGCCACGTACACTCGACCTGCGCCCAACGGGTCATTTGCGCGATTCAGAATCGAGCTGGCGAGCACGAGTGTATAGCCTGCCACGACGCAGAATGGGAGCAACAAGACTCCGGCGCATGCAATGGTGCCTGTCAAGCCCACGTCACTCCCCCTGACGAAGACCAAGTCGCGCAACATCCGCAGCGCGAGCACTTGGCACATCGGCACAATGGCGACCATCACCTGGCCGAGCAAAAGTTGCGTTGCCGGCTTGGTCGCTTTTGCCGCCGCCCGGCCAATCGTTGTGCCAAAGCCCATTAGCAGCAGCCAAAGCCCGAGCACGACGCCAAACACCATTTCATTGCCTCCGAACGCGCTAAGCGTTTCGCGCATGAAGGCCAGTTGCGTCATCGTGCACGCGGCGCCGATCGCTGCGATGGCGAGCTGGACCAACGTCCGTAACCGGGCCGGGTCATCGGCTGAGGCGCCGCTAATGTATCGCATGCGTGGGCAGGCTTATTTCTCCTCTTCGAATGCGAGCACGTGGTAAACGGAAACTTTGACGTCTTTGCCGCGCCAGTCGGATGGGCCGGCCCCGGCTTTCATCGCCAGGTGGTTCAAAAACTCAACTTTGTCAGGCAATTGTTGCCAGACCTGCGGCAGGAACGTCGCCTTGCGCTCGCCGATTTCGAGCACCACGCCGTCTTTGCCAGGTTTCAACTTTGCTAGAAGTTCGTCGGGAGAACTGAACTGGACCGGGACAGGCTCACTCAGTACGCTGATTTCGATGTGGATGTCTTTCAGCTCGTCTGAGCGGACAGGCGGGAACCTGTAATCATGCAACGCGGCGCTGCGCGCGTTCTCGATCACAGCTTGGTACAGCGGGCCGGCCGGTAAAATGTTGCCGATACAGCCTCGCAGTTGGCCATGCTTTGTAAGCGTGACGAAGCAGCCTCTGGAAACGTTGGCACCAGGGGGTACCGTTGCTGGGTCAATTTTGGGCAACGTGCCGCCGGTGGTCACGCTTGTAATGGTCTTGCGGGCAAGCTCGAGCAGGAAACTCTTTTCTGCAGACGTAAGCTCGACTGGTGCGTGCGAGCTTGCCGATTCAGGTTTGGCGCCGGCGAGGGGCGGTTGTGTAGCAGTCGTCGCTGCATATTGTTCCGGCGTCGTCGAGTCAGCAGAGCTGGAAAATGCGATTGCAGCGTAGCCGACGACGCCTTGTGACTTGTCACCTGAGGTGTCGCCGCTGTTTCGATAATCGAGCAGTTGCGGGCGCCAACCGTTGCGTTTGGCAAGGTGCATTACGGTCAGCATCGGCCCGCGGCCGCAGGCAGTATCCCGCGCAGCGGGCGCCGCCAGAGATTTAACATCGAGGTCGCAAACCCACTTAATCGTGCGTCGGTCCATCTCATTTGCGCGCTCGTACGGCAAGTAGTGGCACAAGTCACTACTCGCGATCACGAGTGTGCGATCGTCGAGTACCTCTGCCAACGCGGCTGCTACCGCTTCGGGGTCCACATCCCCGAACACGATGGGCAGGATGCTGAAGTTCGTGAGGACCTTTTGTAAAAACGGTATTTGCACTTCGTGTGAATGTTCCCACGTGTCAGGCGTGTCCTCGCCAATGCCCGGGGTGGGCCTCGATGACATGTACGACCAACCTGGCCGGTGCACAACACACCGTGGTTCGAGCACAAACGGTTTTTTCACTGCCAGTTGTTTGGCTTTGGGTGACATCGGGACGCGGCCCAGCGGCGTCTCGTATGCATCTGTGGCGGGCACACTTGCGCCTTCGAACGCAGCGTAATGGCTCGGCGCGAGGATTATGACCGTGTCGTAACTACGCCCGATTAACAGCTTATATGCATGCGCTGCGACCGGGCCGGAAAATTCGTACCCTGCGTGCGGACAGATCAGCGCGCGTAGATTCGGCAGCGCGCGCGCAGGCGCTTCCGCCAGCAGCCGATCAAGCATGCGCGACAACGAGGTCGCGTCTCTCGGATAAAACAGGCCTGCCACGGCAGGCGGGCGAACGCGTTCGGTCGTACTCACGGATGTACTCTGCTGTGTCGGTTGTTTGGTTTGCGGTGAATCGCCGCCGGCACTGCAACTTGTCCATAGCCAGGCCGCAACGGCAATTGTTCCGATGATTCCGGCTTTGAGCATTGTCAGTTCCAACGTTGCAACCTGTGCGGCCTGCAGTCAACAAGAATGTGGGTTTCAGCGGATCATGACATTACGCGGTATAACAGCGCGGCCGCTCATAATTGGGTTAGTCGTCCTAGCCAGCAAGCAGAGTTGTGGCCGGTTACTGAAAACGGTAAGCGCCGCTGAGTAGGGTCGCACACGCCCCCACCACTTCAATCATGGACGATAGACGTGCAAGCATAGCTTGGGACTTCTATCACGTGCTTCAATACACAAGCCTTCAACTCCGTCGACGCTGGACTACAGCCGCGAAGCGTCTCTGTCCTCCTTCGCGGGACTCGACGTGTTAGCAATCCTGCTGCCATTGTCACGGTGGCATCAAAGGATTAATCCGACTGGTCCTGCAAGAAACGGCATGCACAAGGTAAGCCTACCTTCCAGCACTGTTCCATGGTTCCGCATCTGTCGTCCCTGACGGGACTGGGCTTAGTTTGGGTGCCTGTCTTGGCCTACCACTGACGTGGCCGGCTACGGTCGTCTGGCGTGCCGCGAATGCGCTTCAGGCGCTTGGCTGGCAAGACCCGAACCACCAACTTGTAATCGGTACTATCGTCCCACGGGCTTAGGCTAATTCTGTGTTGTGCATATTTGCGCAGTCGCCGTTGGTGCAGAGCCCCTTAGGGCGCTGGCCGGTGGCCCACCGTTTTAATAGTGGTCACAAAATCGTGTCCCTGCATCGAGTCCCGCAAGAGACGGCAGAGGCACGCAATCACCAAAAATAAAAAATGCGCCTTCACAATCGGGTGCTGCAGGACCTGACCGACTTACAGGCGGTCGTTACAGACACTTTGCCCGCGCCTGACGTGGTGGTATAACGGTATTCGAAACTAAGGACACGGCCCAGTTAGGGATGACACACGGAATTACGGGCGCAAAAAAGGATGCGCTCCGGGCGATGCCGGAGTATTTGCCACTAATATACTCCCCTGCGCTGGGCCGGCTGTAGCCCCGCGCCAAGAGCTGCTGGGCCAAACCTGTATTGAAATCGAGTTTAGGTTTTTAGTGCGGCGCGAACGCTGTCGAGCTGGCCTGCGCTGCCGAGCACTTTGTTCTTGCCTGCAATGTACCGCGCGTACTCGGCCATGAAGACTTTGCCCGGCGCGCGTAAATCGAAATTTTCCGGATACAATGCAAAATGTTCACGATGAACCCTGCACCAAACTAGCCGGCCATCCGTGTCAATGTTAACCTTGCACACGCCCATTTTTGCGGCCTTGCTGATGTCGCTTTCCTTGACTCCGCGCGCGTCCTTAAGTTTACCGCCAAAAAAGTTAATTCGCCTGACCTCGTCTTCTGGCACAGAGCTGGCGCCGTGCATGACCAAGGGGAACCCGGGCAGGCGCCGGGCCACCTCTTCAATTATAAAGAAAGCGAGTACCGGCTCATGCTTGAACTTGTAAGCGCCGTGGCTAGTGCCTATCGCACACGCCAGGCTATCGCATCCGGTGCTTTTGACAAATTCTTCGACCTGATCGGGGTCAGTCACGAAATTACCAACCTTGGCCCACAATGCGCGGAAGGTTTCTTCGGACTTGATGTCCTCAAACTTGGCGCCACTGGCCACTGCGGCATTCAACTCGCGGAACCACCCCTCGATCACGTGCGGGTCCACACCGCGCACATGCTCCTCGACCCCGCCAAGCTTGCCCAGCTCGGCTTCGACCGCCACCCCTTTTTCGTGTGCGGCGTCGCAAACGCGTTTTGTGATCTCGATGTTTTTATCGAAATCGTAGTGGCTGGCGTCAATCATGACCGAGGTGTAGAACCCGCTTTTGATGCAGTCCATGCATGTTGCCTCGTCGCCGTGATCGAGATGCACGGCAAAAATGGCCTCAGGGAAGATTTCGTCCGCAGCTCGGATCATCGCCTCGAGTAGGCGCTTGTCGGTGTACGAACGCGCGCCCTTCGAGATTTGGAGGATGAACGGCGCTTTGCTCTCAACGTTGCCGCGGAGCAAGCCCATGACCTGCTCGGCGTTGTTGATGTTGTATGCGCCGAGCGCGTACTTGCCGTATGCGTGCTTGAACAGTGGTATCGGTGAAACGATCATCGTGTAATCTGTTCAGTTGTTTTGGTGTGTGCGCGTTTCGGCTTTGTTCGTGCCGGCTCGCGTGCACACCTTGCCCAATCATACAGCACGCGCTGCGGGAGTGCAAAGTCATTCTGCGTCCCTAGCCGAAGCCTGCGTAGCACTGAGTTGTTTGTGCAAGCCTTAGCTCTCCGCAGTGCTTAGCACCGGGCTAGGTTGCGGTCCGACTTCGAATGGTTCGCGACCACCGCTTTGGAGACTTCTTTGTAGATGTGCGGGTGCAGCACGCCTATGAATGGCAGGTTCCGGTACCGCTCGGCGAAGTCCAGGCCGTATCCGACAACGAAATAGTCCGGAATCCTGAACCCGACGTAGTCGGCGTGCACGTCTTCGACGCGGCGTGATGGCTTGTCCAGCAACACACACACACGGATGCGCCGCGGCCTGAGCGCGCGGAGCTTGGGCAGGATGTAGCTGAGCGTTCTACCTGTGTCCAAAATGTCGTCCACGACAAGCACGTCGCGCCGGCGCACGTCCAACCGCAATTCCTTGGTTATTACTAGTTCGCCCGGCTCGGTCCCTGAGCCGTAGCTCGTCACACCAATGAAATCGAGTCGCAGCGGAATTGTAATGTGCCGGAGCAGATCAGCCAGGAACATAACGGTACCGTTAAGAAGCGAGACCACGACCAGTTCACGCCCACGGAAATCGCGCTCGATTTCGCGCGCGAGCTGGCGCACGCGCTGCATGAGCTGCCGCTCTGTCACCAGCACTTGCGCCACTTCCTTGCGCCAACGCGCCGGTACAGCCGCACCGCTGCGCTTGGGCGGGGTCGCTCTCGACTGTAAATTCGAATTTTGGCGCACGGCTTATGGGTGCCCTTTGCTGATCCGCTCGCCCGTACCGAGCCTGAACTGTGGCGCGCGGCCGGGCCTTTCCGGGTTATACTAGCGGGCGTGTCGTGCACCCGCTCGGTTAAATGTGCTTGGAGTCAAACTCGTTTTTAACTGCGTAACCGGTTTCTTGCCGCTCGAAATTGACCTGGTTCTTCTTCACATACGCGTCGAATAGGTCGTCGGCGCTCATGCCGAGCACCTGCGCGAGGCTGATCAGGAAATGGAGCAGGTCCACCACTTCGACCCGCGCGTTTTGCTCGTCGAACCTTTGGTATTTGGCCCACCACTTCCACGGCACGCTGTCGGTCAGCTCGGCTATCTCTTGCGACATGGCGCGGCAGTAGTTAAGAATCCATTGGATTTTTTCCTCTTGCGTCATTTGTTCCGGCCTGACCCCGATGCGTTCGTTGAGCGCCTTTTGCATTCGGAATAGTTCGTGGAGTCGGTCGGGCTTGTGCATATGCGCAAAGCATTTTTGAATTTGTCGCAGGTTGCAAGCCGAAATTGTTCACAACCATTGTATGCGCGCGCAGTGCAACGCGCGCGGTTCGGGCTGCGTACGCCGAAGTACGCGCACAGGATCGCGTACGATTCAAACCGTTGTATTGCCGTCCGAGTCAACTTTTGCGCTTTGAACTTTGTGCGCCTGGTCATATAAAGAACTCCATGCTGCCGAGTTTCATGGCTCAAGGCGGACCGGTCCTGTGGCTATTGCTGGTCATTAGTGCACTGGCAATAGCTGTGTTCATTGAGCGGCTAGTGCATTACCACAGGGCGCAGATCAACTCGACGGAGTTCCTCAACGGTGTGCGCACAGTCCTGCGCCGCGAAAACGTGGTCGAGGCAATCTCGATTTGTGACGCTACGCCCGGCCCGGTCGCGCGCCTGGTCAAAGCGGCGATTCTTAGTCGCGATCACGGGCGCGAGCGGGTCAAAGAAGCTGTCGAGCAGGCCGGTCTGATCGAGGTGCCGCGGCTTGAAGAAAAACTGAATCTGTTGGCTACGATCGCGCAGATCTCGCCATTGCTCGGACTGCTTGGCACGGTGCTCGGCATGATGGAGGTATTCGGTCAAATTGAGCAAGCGGGCCTGTACGCGCACGTAGGCCAGCTATCTGCCGGGATTTGGCGCGCGCTTATCTGCGCAGCGGCTGGGATCGCAGTGGCCATTCCGACATACGCCGGCTACAACTACCTGGTGCATCGCGTCCACGAGATCGTATCAGATATGGAGCGCGCCGCCGCCGAGATCATTAACATAGTAACAGAGAAAAGCGAACCGCGGGCACAATGAGATTCCGACGGACTACACGGGTTTTCACAGGCACGTTGGACCCAGCGCCGTGGGTCGCGGTGCTTTTCCTGCTTGTGACGTTCCTGCTCCTTGCAGGGCTCGTTTACACGCCCGGTGTACGTCTTCAATTGCCCGTGGCCGAAGGCTTGCCAGGCACAGACAAGCCCACTGTGGCTGTCGCGCTGGATTCCAACGGCCGGCTTTACTTCGAAAACCAGGTGATCGAGCGCGCAGAGTTGAAAAGGCGGCTCGAAGCTGTTGCGCGAAACGCGCCCGAGCCGGTCGTGCTCGTCGTGCGCGCGGATAAAGCGGCGCGGCACGAAGCGCTGCTGGAGCTTGTCATGCTTGCGCGCGACAGCGGAATTAACGAAGTGTTGTTGGCGGGGCTGCCACGCCCGTTCGAGCCTCGCAACGTTACCCCCTGACGGAGTGCGGAGCATGGACGCACGACCCGTGTCGGACCAGGCGCGAAATGGAGTATGGGGAACAGCCAAGCTTGCCTGGCTGGCGGCCGCTGCTTTCATTGCGCAGGTCGCGTTTGTGCTCGTATTTGCTGCGCGCACTCTGCAGGCACCGACCAAGCCCGGAAAGCATCCGCGTGCAACTTTGGCCATTGAGCCTGTCGAACAAGTCGCGCTGGCAGACGACCCGACCCTTTTCCCTTGCGGCAGCGCGAACACGTTCTCAGGCCATGCTTGGTTTCAGCCTGCGCCGCAGCAGTACCAGCCGTTCTATTGGCGTGAGCCGCCGGCGTTCTTGGACTTGTCCGCAGCGCAGTTAGGCAGTTGGTTTCTCGACATGATCGAAAATGAGGATCACAAGATCGAGATTGCGGGCAAACTAGCGGCTGACCCGGCCCCGGCGCGATTGGAGCTGGCACCAGACACGCTGCGCGACAGCTCCAAGCTGGAGATCGAGGGAGACATCGCAGCGCGGCGGCTGCTTTCCAAAATCGAGTTGCCAGCGTGGCACGCAGACGATGTCCTGCGTCCGACCGTGGTGCGCGTGGTCGTGGATGCGGCCGGGCAAGTGCATTCGGCCACTTTGCTTTCCAGGAGCGGCTCGGACGAGGCCGATCAATACGCTCTGGCCGTCGCGCGCGCAGCCGAATGGGAACCGGCCCCGGAGGCGTTTCAACAACCGCTTGGC
>JANWZY010000439.1 GCA_025061935.1 Verrucomicrobiia bacterium | reverse complement strand
AAAAATTTTGTCCCACCTGGGACAAATTTTTTGAACGCCCCCTACACGCTTGTTGCTGGCTCCTGCGCTTCCAGCCGGTGCAGCAATTCTTGTGCGAGCAATTGGTAGGCGGCAGCGCCCGCGCTGTGTTTGTCGTAGTAGATAATGGGTTTGCCGAAACTGGGTGCTTCGGCGAGCCGGGTGCTGCGAGGGATAACCGTTTCGAACACGAGCGGGCCGAAGTGCTGCCGGACTTCATTGACGACCTGATGCGAAAGGTTGGTCCGCGCGTCGAACATGGTCATTACCACTCCGATCCATTGCAAACGCGGGTTGATCCCGGATCGCTGGAGCTGCTCGAGCACGCGTTTGATTGTTGAGATGCCTTCAAGTGCGTAGTACTCGCATTGCAGCGGCACGATGAGGTAATCTGCTGCTGCGAATGCGTTCAGTGTGAGGATGCCGAGTGACGGCGGGCAATCAATGAATACCAGGTCGAACCGTGCCGAAGCTATCACAGGCTCCAACGCGCGCGCTAACCGGATCAGATGTCCTTCGGCTTGGGCTAGCTCGAGTTCGGCGCCGCAGAGGTCAACTTCGCTCGGAACGACTTCGAGCTGGTCGAATGCGGTCGGGCGAATTTTTTCTGCGAGCGGGCCGTCCCCGAGCAATGGCTTGTAAGCGCTTGCGCCAGGGACTTTTTCAAGGCCCACACCGCTGGTTGCGTTTGCTTGGGGGTCCAAGTCAACCAAGAGTACGCGGCGGCCCGCTGCGGCTATGCAAGCTGCGAGATTGACGGCAGTGGTGGTTTTGCCTACGCCGCCTTTCTGGTTCGCCACAGCGATTACTCTCGTCGGCACAGACCAGATTTAATGCAAACCTGGTCAGGGGTTCAAGCAGTACCAATACTTGTCCGCTTAAGACCGGCGGTTGACTAACTGCTGGTATTCACATCGTTGAGCAACAGCTTTTCATTAAAACCGGCGCATCAGACTGTTGAATGCCGGGCCGACTTACCCAACCGTCTCAACGGTTTAAGCTTCCGAGTTAACCTGTTGGAATGACTCGCGCCTGCCGATCCTTTGACCGATCGGGTAGGTTGAAAAGTGCTACGAATAAATCCAAAACTCGATTAGCATGCGTGGCTGTT
>JANWZY010000438.1 GCA_025061935.1 Verrucomicrobiia bacterium | reverse complement strand
CACCGGCCACATCGGTCCGACGCTGGGACAAGAAACTTCGGCTTATGCCCGGTTTTGCGGCACCGGCACAAAGTTTAGGGCAACGCATCAAGCGCACCCAACAAGTGTGCCAAAAAACTGCCACGGCTATCGCATCCACAACCTCGAATTACGTTCAGATTCCGCACCGGGTAATGGCGCAGCCTTGCCTAAATCGGATGGTTATGGCGACTCTCATTCGGATGGCAAAACTTCTGTAAACTCAATCCGCTCGCGCGTCCGCATGAGAAACCCGGATTTCCGCACGGAGCTGCCCGTGTCCGCGGCTGAGAACCGGCACAGCGCCGGTTCTGGTGGACTTCACCTGCACCAGTGTCCTGAATTTTTGGCCCCTTCCCTTGTGCCTATGGTAGCTGCTCTTCATCCGTCGCTAGACCATCGAGCTGGGCATGATTGGAGAACGTCCCACCATTGCCCGCGGGTTGGAACTCGAATCCGGGTTCACAGGCTGGCCAAACTGAGCTGGGTCAATTAACATCGGCTGCGTCGGTGAATGGCGGTGCGAAAAAACGTATTGCCGAGGCGCTAGCCGGGCTTGGGCGGCTTGCGCTGCTGGCGCGGGAAGCATTCGTTTCGATTCGCACAGTACGGCCGAACTGGCGCGACCTGCTGTATCAGATCTACTTCACAGGCGCGAAGTCGCAGCCGGTGGTACTCATAACCGGCGCGTTCACCGGCATGGTCTTGGCTACGCAGACTTACTTCCAATTCCACACGGTGAAGATGGACACTGCCACGCTGGCGGTCGTCGGCGTGGCTATGTGTACCGAGCTTGGACCGGTTCTAACAGGTCTGATGGTTGCCGGGCGCGTAGGCGCGGCAATCGCGGCTGAGCTAGGCACAATGCGCGTAACCGAGCAGATAGACGCGCTGCGGACACTAGCAACGCACCCGGTGGACTACCTTGTTGTGCCGCGCTTGCTAGCGTTGCACATAGCGATGCCCCTATTGACAGCCGAGGTGGTCGCAATCGGCATCGCAGCGGGTTACATCGTGGGGGTGTACTTGCTCGGGATTGACCCAACTTATTCGTGGCACCACATGCTCCGGTACACAGACGACGAAGACCTCGCCATGGGGATAATCAAATCGTTCGTGTTTGGCGGGATAATA
>JANWZY010000437.1 GCA_025061935.1 Verrucomicrobiia bacterium | reverse complement strand
GCACCCGCACTCACAGTCGCGTCTTTCGCGTAAACCCATCGGAGGATGTGTAGTCCCGGATCGAGCCTGTACCTGCAGAACTGCCAGTCAACCTCACCGGAGATTCTCGCCATATTCATGCCGTCCAGCTCGAACCTGAGCGTATCGAACCATTCTTCGGAGGAGACGCGCCACCAAAACGAAATCCTTCCCGGACCCTCTGCTGTGGTCCAGAGCGCCGAGCTTTGGTTGTGCGCGACCGCCCCGCTTTGCGCAGCGCAATTCAGGTCGTGCGCTTCCAGGTTTTGGGCAAACCATGGCGCATTGGTCGTGGTCTGCCAGATCAGCCCGGGCGCGTTCAGCGCGGCACTCAGCTCGCCAGCACATTCTGTAATGACCGTTAACGTTGCCACCATGCTTGTAGTTGCACCAAACGCATTTTGAACCACGGCAAAATAAGTTCCTGCGCTCTTGCCCGAGACGGCCGGAATTGTCAGGTCGGCATTTGTCGCGCCTAGTATCGGTTTGTTGTTGTGGTACCACTGATAAACCAATCTACCCGGGCCAACTGCGCGCGCATGAAGTTCAGCCGGCGCACCCGCGCCCAAAATCAAATTTCGTGGCTGTATCCGAAACGCCGGCTTTCCATTCCCGGCGAGGATAACCGGGTAATCATCCGTAGCTTCCGCGCAAATCAGGTTGCTCACGCCCCACGCAGTCACAGTAGCCGGCCGGTTCGTGTAGTAGAACGAGACCAACGCTGCTTTACCATCCTCTTGGAGCGCGCAAAAGACGCCCTCACGCGGCACGCGCGGTCCCAACCATAATGACGGCTCGTGAAGTGGCGCCTCGACAGCCACCACATTGGTCAGGCCGGAAAGTTGATTCAAATTCGAGCAAGCCATTCTGGCACCCGGGTCAGGTACAAACGGAACAGCGTGAAGTCGCCCATCTTTCATCAAGAGGAAACAGATCATATGGCTTGCCTCTACGTGGATCGCGTTGCTTACCGAAAGCAGATTGGTAATCACGACGTTGTTTGTCCAGATGACCAACCGGCCGTCTGCTGTAAGAACTGCCGCAATGTCGGTCCACAACGAGCCGTAACTCGAGATGGCAATAACGTTTGAAAGGCCGGCCGGGGTGAAATCCAGCGCGCCTGTACCATACGGATTCCA
>JANWZY010000436.1 GCA_025061935.1 Verrucomicrobiia bacterium | reverse complement strand
ATGTGCCGCTTTCAATCGAGGCACAGCTCGAGGCGCGCATGCTTATGATGGCGCCACTGAACGTGTTCAGTCCGTCGAGCGGCAAGCCGATCGTGACCCCCACACAAGATATCACGATGGGCTGTTTCTACCTCACAGTTGACCCGCGTGTGCCGCCGCCGGACGACCCGGGCAAGTTGATGCTTTTCGGCTCGAAAGATGAGGTCATCTTTGCCTACCAGGACGGCGTACTCAAGACGCACGACTGGATACGCCTCGCCAACCCTGATTACGGCAAACAGACACCGTTTGGCGACCCGAACAGCAAGGTGATCGTTACCACGGTGGGCCGGGTCATCTTCAGCGAGGTATGGCCGCCGGAGCTAGGGTTCCCGAACAGGGTGGTAGGCAAAAACCAACTGGCCGACATGATCTGGAAGTGCTACAAGGTGTGCGGCCACGACAAGACCGTCGAGACACTCGACAAGCTCAAGGAGTTAGGGTTCCGCGAAGCGACCAAATCCGGCGTCTCGATCGGCATTGATGACATGATCATTCCGAAGGAGAAAGATCAGGAGATCGCTAACGCGCTGCGCCAGATACGCGAAGTGGAAAAACAATACCGCAGAGGTGTGATCACCCCAGGCGAGCGGTACAACAAGATCATTGATATCTGGACGGCCTGCACCGAACAGATTTCCAACGTGATGTTTAAGACGCTCGAACGCAACAACGGCAAGCCCGAGTACAACCCGGTCTGGCTTATGGTGGACTCGGGCGCACGTGGTAACCGGCAGCAGGTGCGCCAGCTCGCCGGCGTGCGCGGGCTGATGGCTAAGCCGTCGGGTGACATCATCGAAAAGCCGATCTTGTCGAATTTCCGCGAAGGCCTGACCGTGCTCGAATACTTCATTTCTACGCACGGCGCGCGAAAAGGCTTGGCCGATACCGCGCTGAAGACGGCGGACTCGGGTTACCTGACCCGCAAGCTTGTTGACGTTGCGCAGGACGTGATTATCCGCGAGGAAGACTGCGGCACCACAAACGGTGTGTGGGTGCAGCCAATTTACGAGGGCGAAGACGAGCTGGTCAAACTGAGCGAGAGATTGGTCGGACGTTTCGCTTGCGACGATGTCGTGAACCCGAACAATCCGTCCGAGGTCTTCGTACGCGCGAACG
>JANWZY010000435.1 GCA_025061935.1 Verrucomicrobiia bacterium | reverse complement strand
CAAGCTATTTTAGGCTACTGGGCAAAGGCCAGCGGTACGGGCCAAGCGCACGCGGCCTTGCCCTGGACTGCGGCGAGCCGGATAGGCCCGAAGAGTTCCCCATCTTTACCGACTGGTGGCTTGGCAAACCGCATCGCGAAGATGACGCAATCCGGTTGTATGCCATCCTGGACAGCGTCAGTTGCGTTGGCGCGTATGCATTCCGGATACGGCCCGGCGAAACCACGGTCGCGGACATCGAAGCTGTGCTTTTCTTCCGCGAGCCGGCGAACATCCACGCAGTTGACCCGCAGCGCAAGCCGTTGAAGACGATCGGACTCGCGCCACTCACGAGCATGTTTTGGTTCGGCGAAAACTCGGAGCGCAAGTTCGACGATTACAGGCCCGAAGTCCATGACAGTGATGGGCTTTTGATGCGACTTGACGACGGTCAGATCGTGTGGCGCCCGCTCAACAACCCCCCTGGACTGCGTCACCAGCGGTTCCCAGCAAAAAACCTGCGCGGGTTCGGACTGCTCCAGCGCGACCGCGAGTTCGCGAACTATCAGGACATTTTTAACCTGTACCATTTGGTGCCGAGCATGTGGGTCGAGCCGCGCGGCCACTGGGGCGAAGGCGAAGTGCACCTGGTCGAGTTGAGTACACAATACGAAGGGTTCGACAACATTGTGGCGTTCTGGTGCCCGAAGGAAAAACCGCAGCCGCTTCAACCTTACCGATTCGCATACACTCTTTACTGGACGCGCGAGACCGACATGAAGCTTTCGGAAAACAGGGTCGTCGCCACTCGGATCGGCGCCGACCTGCGCCAGCCCCGCTGGCGCCAGGTAGTGATAGATTTCGATGGGCCGAAACTGTCCGCCATACCCAAAGACACGCCGCCGCGCGCACTCACAGCTTGCAGCACCAATGCGATCATCCAAGAAGTGCAGGTGTTTTATAACCCGCACGCGGAGAATTGGCGTGTGATCTTGAAATTCGAACCGGTCGAGGCCAACACTGAGCCGGTCGAGCTCCAATGCAGATTGGCCAAAGGCGAGGAGGCGTTGACCGAAACATGGACCTACCTTTGGAATCCGCACTAGGCGGTGCGCCCGTTGTCCCAGACGAGCCTGGCAAGCTTGCCGGCAGGCCGTTGGAAGAATGGAACGCGGCTTACGGCAAAGTGGAAAGCTATTTCAACGCAT
>JANWZY010000434.1 GCA_025061935.1 Verrucomicrobiia bacterium | reverse complement strand
ACGAAATAGTAGGTCTTGCCAATACTCAGGTTCGACACTGTGGCACTGGTCCGGTTGCCGACATCGAGCCGTACGGTGTACACGCCGCTGGTGGTACCGTACCAAACGGCGTACCCGACCACGCGCGAGTCTGGACTCGGGTCCCATATAAGCGTGACTGTCGAAGAGGCAAAGGTGGCACGTGCCGATGCGATGAGCAGTATCCACCCTGCTACCAGAACGCGGACGCTTAAATTCTGATTTTGTACTCCCAGCACAACTTATCCTTGGCGACTGCAAGTATTAGCAGTCCTGTTGCCATGCCTACCCACACATTCGTGAAAATTTGCGGGGCAACTTGCCTTTACGGTTATCGGGTCTCGTAGAGGCAAGGGCGGCGCGCTGGCGCAGGCGCGTGGTATCAACACTGCATTGTGTTGGGTCAATTCTGTCCAAATACCGTACAGGTCGCATGGGAACGGCGGAGTCGGCCCGGGTTCGTGGCGCGCTGCATGCGCGCCGTGGCGCAAGCGCAAGGCCAACCGCGCATCAGCAAGGTCAAAATGTTGTCCCGGCCGTTAACATAGTGTCCTTTTTGATGGCGAACGCGAAGTCATTCTCGTGGTCAGGTTGAAATTTTTATGAATTGGGGAACGTGCCATGCGTAATTTTGGGCCTGTGAGCATTTGAGGGGGCTGTCCCCGACTCCTTGGTGCGTTGCGGCGTGTTTCGGGTTTTGTGCTGTGGAGCAGGGTCCGCAGTACAGGTAATTTGGCTAGCACGTAAATTTTCGGTCCGCACTGGTTAACTATGGCTTCGGCGTGGAGTTTTCGTGCGCGGTGTGCAATTTAGCGCGTAGCCTGTACATTTTGGGTTGCAAATGTGGGGTTCTGGGGCGTGGATTCTCGTGCCGGAATCTGCTCTGGTCACCCTTGTATGTTCATTTTCGCGGATTGGTCCTATTCCAAGGCAGTTTCGGGCCCGGTTTGATGAAGACCTGCGTACCCAACTGCGGCTGGTGCGGGGAAGTGATCAGGAGCAGCGGGCTTGGTTAAATTCCGGCTGGGCACGGAGTTTTGTTGACGCACCCCGGGCAATCGTCTTATTTGATGCGTGGTGACTCGCTGGTCAAGCATGTGAAAATCGGCCCGTCAGGTCGGCGGCTGCAGGCCATGCATGTGTTTCTGTTCTTCATGGCGTCCGCTGGGGTTTC
>JANWZY010000433.1 GCA_025061935.1 Verrucomicrobiia bacterium | reverse complement strand
GGTGCAAATTTCCGCGGGCTTAATATCGCCTACGTTCACGATCCATACGCGGTCGGCGCCGTGCGCGTACGCCTTGGTCATCTCTTCCCAGATGAGGGCAGGTGATGTGGTGCAGAGCCAAAGGTAGGCCAGTGGCCGGCCGAGGTACGAAACGTGGTAATACACACCGAAACCGCCTTTACGTTTCCGCTCGGACATGGTCGCGAAGTGGCAGATGTAGCCGAAGTTGTCATCGGGCCACATGATGGTCACGTCTTCGGGAAGGTTCAGCCCTGCGCGATACAGTTCGAGCACCTCTTTGTAAGCACAGAAGACTTGGGGCACGGCCTCAAGCTGTCTGTTGACGTGTTTGGCGAGTAGTCCGCGTTGGTCGGCGACGATTTGTTCGATAAGCCTGAGCCGGTCTTGAATGGTGCGTGCCCCCTGCATAGGCGAATCATGTATGCCGCGCATGCCGAGTGTGTAAATGTTTTCGAACTTGCCGTTTTCAATTACCCGTTCTTCCCAATATTTCAGCACGCGCTCGCGATTAGTCGCGTAGTTAAAGCTTTCTGGTGGGTCGCGCCATTCGCTCACATTATTCCGCAACATGGGTTCGGCGTGAGACGAGCCGATCACAATCGCGTAATCGTCGGCTAGGTGTTTATTCTCCGGGAAATGGTTGAACGGTTTCGTGCAGGCGTGCATAGCCGGCCAGAGCGTGTTCGCTTTCAGCCGCAGCAGTAGCTCGAAAACTCTGGCGTACGTTTTCGGCCCGATCCCGCCGGCTTCAGGCTCGAACGTATTCGCGGCCCACAGATGCAGGCCCCAGTCCTCGTCGTTGATGAAAATGCCGCGGTATTTAACCGATGGCGGGCCGAACTTGCGCGTGCCCGGTGCGACATAAATCGCGCGCTTTGGTGTGGGGGTCACGTCTGCCCACCAGTACCAGGGCGATACACCAATTGCTCGGGCAAGTTCGTACACGCCAAATGCTGTACCGCGCCTGTCGCTGCCAATGATCAGAAGTGCGTGGGCAATTTTTGGGGACGGGTTGGTCACTGTCGTGATTACGAAACTTTCCCATTGCCCGCGGATATGGACTGAGTCGAACGCCCCGGCGCGCATCAGATCATTGGCAATTGGGCTTTTCTCAAGCGTGGCGATTACAACGGCGTACTGTCCAGCATAGGCAAGGTTTGTTTTCAGACTTGGTTT
>JANWZY010000432.1 GCA_025061935.1 Verrucomicrobiia bacterium | reverse complement strand
TCAGCTACGTCTATGACGGGCTGGATCGGCGCACGCACGTCGTCTTCCCGGACGGCACGGTCTTGGTGACGACTTACGACGCGCTGGGCCGGCGCATTGCCGAGACGGATCAGAACACAAACACAACCTGGTACGCATTCGACGCGCTGGGCCGGTTGGTGGCCGTCACAAACGCGCTCGGGCATGTGACAACCTACGCTTATGACGAGCTTGGTAACCTGATCTCGCACACCGATGCCGAGGGCCGCACCACAACCTTCGAGTACGACTCGATGGGCCGACGCATCAAGCGCACCCTGCCGTTGGGTCAGGTGGAAACCTATGGCTACGATTTGGCTGGCAATCTTGTCAGGAAAGTGGATTTCAATGGCCGGGTGACGACCTACGAATATGACGCAATGAACCGGCTGGTGCGCAAGACGCCGGACCCGGTCTTTGGCGCGCCGCCGGTCACTTACGCATACAATGAACTGGGCTTGCGCACGAACATGGTGGACAGCAGCGGTTAGATTTGGGAGAGGTAAACTCACACTTTGGGACGCCCGATGCGAACTCTTGGCAGATTAAATCATGTCTTGGCGTTGTGGACATTAATGGGGCCGATCAAGGTCTCCATACCGAATGAAAACCAGTTGGTCATAACAAAGTCTCGAGCTGTAAACTTTATCCGGATAAGCTACACCGCTGCAGTATGGGTGGTATGGTATTATGTGCTGATAAAGGCATTTCGCAAAAACCCATACCTCTTCGACTCGTGTGGCTCACCTTACTTGTGGTTCTGGGCGGTCGGCATGTTTGCGCCAATATATTTCATATGGAGACTGGTACGAAGGGCATTGGGAGTGCTTCAGCAGGGCAAATTTGTATTCGACCGCTCACGTTGCTTGGTCTCGGTTGACGGAAAGGTAATTGGTCATTTTGAGGAAATTGAGGCGATCCAAATCGAGGAGTTTGGACAAGAGGCGCCGCTATCGTATCGGCTGACGATCAAAATGGTCGGTGGGCGGACAATAGAGATCGAGCCAGAAACGATAAACGGCCTGAATCTCACCGTTGCCGCAGAAATGTTGGCCGAGCACATTGACAGAGAAATAGTTCACGTCAAGTCGGCAAGCGGATTGACCCCGAGGCGGCATAACGGCAAACAAAACAATCAGGAGCCATGAGCCATACCCAACCCGGACGGCAGACTCAATAA
>JANWZY010000431.1 GCA_025061935.1 Verrucomicrobiia bacterium | reverse complement strand
CGCCGGCGAGAATATGCTCGATAAGCCGTTCCAATCCGGCAACGTCAAGCGTGTCTCGGTCACGGAGCGGTGTGATTAGAGGCGGAATGATACCCCTGAGCGTTTGCTGTATCCGCGCATTTGCGGATATGCTCGGGCTTAACCTATTAGTCTCTTTCTGCGGCATAACCGCGATTTGCCTTTTCATTCCTCAAACCTAAATTGGCACTATTCGGTGATTATCAGCGCCCTTGCACCTGGTCAGGACATCTTTTTCTTTGCCTCTTCGGGCGGGGAAATCTGAGTGTTGCCGACGTCCTTGATTTCGATTGTCGTCGTGCGGCCGATCTCGCGCACGTTGTCGCCGAAAACCATCTTACCCTCAAGCGAATATACGAATTTCGTGAGCATGCCGTCCTTGACCCAGAACTTAACCGTGCCTTTTGCGTCTCGTACTTCGAGTGTGAAGCCGCCGCGGCGCGGGCGCCACACGAGAAGGTCCTTGGCAGCGTCTTCAGTCAGTTCGCCCGAGTAAAGCTCACCAGCCTTTTCAAGTGACTTGGTTTTGGCCACAAGCTCCTCAGCTTGTACGGCCGGGGTCTTAAAATTATCGAGCAGCCCGGCGATAAACATTGCCGGCCCAAATTCATCTGCACCCTCGGTCGCCTCGGCCCGCGATTGCCAGGTACCATCCGGTAACCTGACTGCAGCTTTTTCGCCCTTAATGTAAAACTCGATCTTGTTTTCATCAAATGTCGTGATCGAAAGCCAAGCCAACCCATCTTTCTCAGTCTTGCCCTCTGATGGGCCGGGCTTGAACATTGCATTTTCGGGGACGGTAATGGTGGTTGTCCAAGCATAGTTTGGCTGAGCCGCAAGCTTTCTAGCCGCGTCTGCAACTTCGGTCTTCGGACTCGACTCCGCCGCGATGGCTACGGCTGCAGCCAAAATGCAGACACCGGCCAGCGTTCTTGCTTCCATTTTGCTTTTTGCGGGGGTTCGCATCTTCTAATTATTGGTCAACGTTCAACCTGCTGGTAGTTTGGCTTGTGTACGCGGCCTGCGCAACAACAAAGTCGGCCAGGACCGATTAACCGCCAGCCTTCCAGTGCGGGGTTGTTCCTGCACGGCGGGTAGCGAACTGGATCGAGACCACATCTCCAACTTTTCATTCCCACCAAGCAAAGTGCGATTGAGGCGCTCTGCAAGGCGTGTTGATC
>JANWZY010000430.1 GCA_025061935.1 Verrucomicrobiia bacterium | reverse complement strand
GCTAATGAGTACGGGTACCTTTTATGACCACTCGTACGCGGGGGAATTTACCGGTTATTTGGCGCTCCGGGTGAAAGAAGTTAAAGGCGCGCCCGATTTTTATTACGTATTCGACGTCGGCACGGTCAACGGGTGGGACCCCTTTGGAAAGTTGCAGGCCAACGAGGCGCTGGCAATCTATTTAGAACCCACTAAAGATTTCAATGTGAATGCCCCGATCACCGGATCTGGCATCCGGCTGACCGATGTGGCTTGGGCGACCGATGGTTCGCTGTTTGCAACTTTCGGATTTGGATCTGTGGGCCCGTCGGAGGAAGTCCGCGGTTTCTATTCTGCGGTTAACCTGACCATCCTAGGGCATTTAGAGGTGTTACAAAACCCTGGTGCCTGGCAGTGGCTTGGGGTGGTAAGCCTTCCTGCAGTGGGTTCAGTTACAAACGACCTTGCTCTAGACAATTTGACCTTCACACGGCCCGCCCCATCAAGCGCGGCATGGGATTCCAAAACCGATGACGGGCTTCGTTTCCGGTTAGTCCCGGAGCCGGCTACTTTGGCAAGCCTTTTCGGCTTAGGCGCTGCAGGCGGCTTGGGATGGATCTTCCGGCGCCGAAAGCTCTCTTAACCTAGCTTGGCGCATGTGCGAGGCGCTGTGTCGGTTACACGGATAGGTTGACGACCACGTAACCTGTCATGCAGTTCATTGCGACGGGTGTCCTATACGGGCGCCCGTTTTTGTTTGGTTTAGAGCCACGCTCATTGTTCTGCGACTTACCTGACACCTCGAACGGTCTTGTAAACGATGCGCTAAGCCCGGCGTGTTGACGGCTAATTCGGGACCGGAGCTGCACTCGCCGATATTCGTGCTTCCAAAGAAGGCACCGCGTTTTGTACCGCGAAGTGAGCTTGGGAACGCTGCCTACCTAGGAGCCGCCGTTCGAAAGCGCTGCCAAATCGTGAATTGGTCCATCGTCCCACGACAATTGTCGACTGAAAACTTTATGCGGGAACTTGCTGCCAACAGAGGATGCCCTAGCCACTTATTGCGTGGAATCAGCACGCTCTAAGCTGGGTTCCGCGGTGTGGCGGAGAGTCTCTTTTGGACAATATGCCGAAGCCAGTGTTCGTCGTCGGTGGCTGGGTAATCGCTTCGGATATGGGCACCGCGGGTTTCCCGCCGGGCAAGTGCTGCTTGAATGATAAGCCA
>JANWZY010000042.1:262-14013 GCA_025061935.1 Verrucomicrobiia bacterium | reverse complement strand
ATTGACTTTAGGACGTGGTTTGGGGAACCTTTCACGGGTTTCGTGATGAATCTCTCGTTGGTGTCGTTGGAAATTGCGGTGGTGGCACTCGGTCTCGTGCTGCTTAGGGTAGGATTTTGAATTTGCGGCCGGAACAGGGTCGGCGCGGAAGGACCATCCCTGCTAAAGATTTCACCCACCGCCTCGGGCTTCATCTCTAGTTGGGGAGCTGGTTTTACGAACCGGGAAAGCTCGGCTTCTGCCGGTTCGTCGCCGCTGGCAACGTTATGGGCACATCGATTGGTGGGGGCTTGTTCCAGAAAGATTTGTGGTCGAAGTAGAGTGATTTGAGCTGGCGCGCGTCCGCATCGACCTCGGCCTCGAGCTTGCAGATTAAATCATTGCCGGTCTCGTCAACCGCCCACCAGTGAAACATGTATCGCGGAATGTTGGTTACCCACGACTTCATCACAGCAGGTGAAAAATCCATCCGGACCAGATTGCTCGGGTAGCCCAGCTTTGCTACGGCTTGGCTCACAAGCGCAATTGCCTCGGACTCGGTCATGTTCCATTTGCCGACGAAATCGCGGATGAGGATCGGTCTCCGCTCGCTATAAAGACTGAACAGGGTGTCGGGTGCGTAGAAGCCATTAAGCGTGCTGCCCCGGTAAACAAACGTCCAGCCGTTGGTCAGCTCGAGCTCGCAGTGCGGCCAACCGCCGTTGTCGGTCACAGCGAACCGCGCCACGTGGTTCGTGCTCAAGGGCCGGGGTACGGGCAAAGCTAGTTTGGCGGAGTATTCGGCGGCTGCCTGGAGCACAAGCGGCAAAAGACGCTGCGCGTATTCCGGGTTTACAGACGGCCATTTGGGGAAGTTCAGGTCCGGCGGCGGTACTGCGCTGATCTTCGGGGGCGGCCGTTCCAGTGCTTTGCTGAAGACGCGCAGGCGCTCGAGCCGCTTCGCCTCGGCGTTGATTTCAATACTAACCGGAGCGAACTGGCCGTCGCTCCGCGGATCACGCCACTCGATCAGGTACCGTGGGACGATGTTCGTGCCGATTCGGAGCGGCTCGGTTACGCGCGGTTCCTGCTCGGCGAACACGGCCTCAAGCGGAATGCCCAGCTTGGTCAGCGCGTCCCGCGCCATCTGAATCGCCTCGGCCCTTGTCATTCTGACCGTGCCGAAGAACCGTGGGATCTCCGCCGGGTCTTGAAGCACGAAATACGAATCGGGGCTTTCGATTGTATCCACATAGCCCCACCTGAACATGAATCCCCATCCGCCTTTTATCCCGATGCCTACGCACAGATCGCCGATCTTACGTGACGGCAAAATCGTGCAGCGCGTTACGCATTCGGGCGTGACCGGCTTCTGGATGGGCAACTCAAGCCGCTCCGCCACATCAGTGATGTAAGGCAACACCGCCACAAGCACAGCATTGGAATACTCCGCCGTTACGCGGATGATCTCAAATGGTGAATCGAGCTCGATGATCATATACCTAGCTCATTTTGTGTTGGTCGCGCGGGATGCAGTAACTAGCCGGCCCGGAGAATGTATCCATCTCGGGGAGTTGGAAGTCGGGCGAGCGGGCTTTTTCAGTGCGTTTACGCGCGCAAGGTGTGCCTGTTCAGACAGGTTGTAGTACCTTATTGCTAGCCGACCCGTTGATAGAGCGGCTTCGGTTTCTGCAAATGGTCTATGGTGGGATTGCAGCACTCGGCTTTGCCCGGGTTCCAAACGAGGCGAATTTAGCCCCTACCGGACGAGGTTGCAACTGCCCCGGCAGGCCATGGTAACCGAGTTGCCTCTGCATTTGTGATTCGCGTTGTTGTTTTTGCGCGGTCGCGCGCCGCGCCTATCTGGGTGCACAAAAAGCCACACGTGCGGTGCATTTTCGCGCGCGCCGGCTTCGTTCGCCATTTCGAGTTTGCAGGGCGGCTGGCCCGGCGCGTATGCGGGGGCTCACGAATCCAAAATTTTTGTCCCACCTGGGACAAAAATTTTGAAATCAGGGGGAGTAGGTTCCTCTGGCGCGCGGGTATGCACACGAGTGGGTTCGGACGTTCAGCATCCTGCCGAGGTTGAAGCATGGAAAGGCTGCATTTGTCGCTGGGAAGTGTTGGGTGGAAAATAGGGCATGCTCTGAATGTTCAAATTGGCCCGAGCGGTGTGTCGCGTGCGCATGTGAGGTCTGGTTAAGGCGCGGCAGCCGTTCGGCTACGGCGCGGGGCTTGGCCGACCGGCTTCGAGTTTCGGTGTGGCATGGAAGTTTGTCAACGGTTCAGCAGCCTGGTCACTGGCCTGGGGTGCCTGGAGCAGGAGGGGATTCAATCGTGCGGTTGAACTTGTCTCCGAGGCGTATTTGTGGGTGGGCGCGTAATTCCGCCGAGGCGCCGGTGCGAACGTTTGACTTTCGAGGCGGTTTTGCCAAGCTGAGGCAGTTTTTGCGGGCATGAACGTTGCCTTGATCAGCTTGGAAGTTGGCGTAGTTGTGCTCGGGCTGGCGCTGCTTTTGGCGGAATTGGTGGTTCCTGCCGGGGGCAAACGCGCGCTCGGGTATGCGGCAGCGTGTGTGCTCGCGCTGCTGTTTTTGAACAGCTTCAGCAGCCACTGCAGTTGCGCGCTGGTGGGCCAGACGGCATTCGGCGGGATGTTTGTGCAGGACGCGCTATCGGTGTTTTTTAAGCGGCTCTTTTTGCTCGCGGCGGCCTTGGTGCTGCTGATGGCAGTCGAGTTCTCTGACCGGCTCGGTTCGGGCGTGACCGAGTATTACGCGCTGATTGTGTTCGCGTTGGCCGGGATGCTCGTTGCCGCCTCAGCCAATGATTTCGTTTTGATGTTCGTTGCGATCGAGCTGATCACAATCACGTTCTACGTGCTTAGCGGGTTCCAGCGCGCGCGGCTCGTGTCGTTGGAGGCGGGCGTGAAGTATCTGATCCTGGGCGCATTGGCCTCGGCGTTCATGGTGTTTGGCATCGCGCTCGTGTGGGGCACAACCGGCAAGTTCAATTTCGGGGACATTGCAACGGCATCCGGCGCGGTCGCAGGCAACAAAGTTTTCCTCATGGGTCTGTTGATGGTCATGGCCGGGCTGGGTTTCAAAATAGCGGCCGTGCCGTTCCAGGTTTGGGTACCGGATGTGTACCAAGGCGCGCCAACACCGACGACGGCGTTCTTGGCCATCGGTTCGAAAGCTGCCGGGTTCGTGTTGCTGCTGCGCGTTTTGTTTGGGGCTGTGCCCGAAGTCACTGCAAAAGCGACGACGCTGCTGATGTGGGTTGCTGCGCTAACGATCCTTTACGGTAACCTGTGCGCGGTACCGCAGTGCAAGCCGGGCCGGAGCATCAAACGACTGCTCGGGTATTCGAGCATTGCGCATGCGGGTTACCTGCTGCTTGGCGCAGCGGCGCTGAGTAAGTCGGGTTTAGCGGCCATGTTGTATTATCTGAGCGGGTATTTGTTCACCGTGCTGGCAGCGTTTTTGGTGATCGGGGTTGTTATGCGCGAGTCTGAGGCGGAAGACATTTCAAGCTTGGCTGGGCTTGGGCAGCGTGCGCCGTTCCTCGCTGCAACAATGACAATTGCAATGGCGTCGTTGGCCGGCGTGCCGCCGTTGGCCGGTTTTTTTGGCAAGTTCCTCCTGCTCAAGGCCGTGATCGAGCGCGGCGCAGTTGATCCGTCATACTACGCGCTGGCGTTTGCCGCATTGGCCGGGATTGTGGTCTCGCTTTATTACTACTTCGGCGTAGTCCGGGTTATGTACTGGGGCAAACTGCAGGCGGAGTCCGGGCCGGTACCACTTTCGGTCCCGGCGAAACTCGGCGTTGCGGTTTGCGTTGGCGGCATGTTTTATCTGGGGCTTTTCCCAGGGGCGGTGTTGAAGCTTGCCGCCGAAGCTGTGTCGGCCTTGCCGGTACAATTCACATTTTGAATCGTGTGCGCGGTTGGGGCCGGGCTTAGGCTCGGTGGTCCGTTTCGGATCTTCTTGGCGTTTATACAGCCCTTCAGTGGTGCCCACCCCGGGAACAATTGTTGGGCCAAGCTTGAGCGCCTGTGTTAGACCCAGGCCCGATCAGGTAAAGTGGCGCCATGTATGACTCGGTCTGTTTTCAGGCATGAACTTCGCTGTTTTATTCGGTTACCCATCTCGTGCCCAGTTTTCTTGTGTCGTCATGACGGGATCAGTCGGGGTTTCTACCCCATCCATGCCCATCATTGACGCGGTGGGCTAGTGTCTGTCGCCCTGACGGGCTTTGCATTTGTGCGATGCGCGGGCGGCAGGAGAATCTGTGAGCGATGGATTCCACGTTTTTACAAACGTGGCTACGGGTACCACCACGTAGCTGCGCTTGTCAAAGCGCAGCTTAGGCGGTGGGCTTTGTGTTTTGCCTGACCTGGCGGGCGAATTTTTAATTCACCGCATCCACGATTTGGCAGACGAATGGGTTGATCTTTTGCCCTGTGCGCGTTTCGTATTCGCGCGCGATGCGGTGTATGAAGTTTTCCGCTTCATGGTATGCGACCAGGTTAACCGTTGCGCCGCCGTTGATCGGCCGTGCGCCCAGACAACCGGGCAGCCCGCGCGCAAGCTCGATCAACAGGTCAATTTCGGCGCAACTGGTGCGGAAGGATTCACGCGCGCTCTCATAGCTGCAAAACATGTAACATCCGAGCTGGTGGTGATCGTCCTCGAGCAGCGCGCGTTCGGCGGCCACAGCGCGCTGGATTTCACACACCAGGTGATACGCACAATTGAATTCGTCCGGCGCGAGCTTGTGCTTGACTGCGTTGAGCATGCGCGGCTCGAGCGAGCGGAGCGACTTGAGTCTGAGCTGTTCGGCCACGCTCCGAGCCGCCGTAATCAAAGTTTCTTCCGGTGGTGTTATTCGGAACGAGCGCAGGCCGGTGTCGCAAACAATCAATGCTTCACCTGCGAGTGGCATCGGCTCGACCGACTCGGCCCTGCAATCAATACTCAACAGGTGCCACGCTTTGCCGAACAGGGCCGGGATGTGCGCGGCAAAGTCGGGGGCGGCATCAGGTTGACCGGTGCTGGCGGCGCGGCAAAGCGCGGCGAGGTGCCTGCGTTCTGTCTTGGTCATAGGTGGGAGCCGTCCGCGTTCATCGCGCTTGGGCGGCAGCGTTGCGCCGGTTTCGCTCAAACTGTACGGAAAGAGCTGCCGTACAGTGGCGGCCGTGGCGACTTCTAGTGCTGCTGCAGCGCCGAAGTTGAGTCCAGATGGGATGGTGCTGTACACTGCCGCGCTGAACCCGGAGAAGTGCGCGCCGCGCTTGCGCAGTTGGGCTAAAACAGCTTTGACCGGGTTAGCCCAGGGCGCGGCCGGGTTCGGTTTCAGGTCGGTGAGCCAGAAAGTCTCCGGCTTCGACGGCGCGGAAAATACAAGCTCGATTTTGCCGTCTGTGCGTGGCGAGGATGCCATGCCGACGAACCGGTCAATTGCAGCGCCAATGACCACGCCGTCGCACGCTTGAGTTTCTGCGCCGAGCAGTGCCAGGTGCGCCGGCGCAAGCACAACGTGCGCAGGCGTGTACCCGAAATGTTTCCTGAACAGGTCACGCGTTAGGTTTTGTGCATCAACTCCCGGCTGCATCAGTTCACAATGTTGCATCAGCTTGCGTGCCAACCGATGCTGCACGGGCGCTCGCGGACCTTGCCGAGGGCAATCTGCAGGTGTGGATGTGTAAGCCGGGCTGTGGCTCAAAACCATTCTTTGCGTCCGTCAATGTAGGTGCGGACGAAGTCTTCGTCGGACTTCGCGAGGTACATGGTCCCTTCCACAAGTCCGATTATCCACATTACGCACGCTGCGAGTCCGCAGGTCAGGATCGAGCCGAGCAATGAAACGATTAGCATGATCAGGCCTGGGCCGGTGTAGCCGAGGATAAATTTGTGAATTCCGAGCCAGCCGAGCAAAATCCCGCAGACGCCTGCCGGGATTTTCGTTGAGGCTTTTTCGGCGGTCGTCGCCGGGGTGCCGGTGCCGGGTCGGCCGGGTGCCGGAATCGTCGGGGGCAGCCCGGTTCCGAAATCCGCTGCGAACTCGGCAAAAGCACTCAGCGGTTTCCACTCGGTCGCGCCCTCGGCAAGCGCGAGTGTTTGGCTGGTGACACGATGTTCGGCTATCCAGCGTCGCAGCGTGGCGGCGCCAACCGGGCCGTATTGCAAATCCGTCTGCACCAATGATTTTGTACATGGTCGTGCTTAGGCTAAGCCTGATGCTTTTGCATCCGTGGGGTCGCAAAAGCGAGCCTCAGTTGCGTCGTTTGACCACGCAGTCGCTTGCTTGAATGTTTTTGTTGGTTTCGGCGCGACCGGTGCGTAACTGGCAGATCCACGCGCACACGCTGGGGCGCGGCTTTGTACCTGTGATGTTTGCTTGATGCAGTCGGTGTTCTGGGCGTAAAGGCTCGAGCAGGGGTGTGCGGGTATGTCCCTGGCAGCGTTTGGTGTGTCCACCGGACAAACCCAGTGACTGCGCGGATCATCTATTCCGCATTTCTCGTAAGGCCTTTTTCAGGTGGGCTTGTTCTGAAGCGTCTCGGCCGAAACTGACTGCGCCGTGCCACGCATTCCGGGCGTCATGTGAACTGTGCCCTGACCTCCGGCTGCAGAAGCACCACAAGTGCCCAAATGCCAATAGGCAGCCCGAGCATGCAGCACGGCACTATGCACGGCAACATCACGATTATGCAGGATGCAATAGCCAGTCCGTAGCTGCGCAGCTTCATCATGCGAATTGCGCCGAGACTTACCAACACCGCAAGTAGCAGGTACCACACGTCCATAGCTATGCCGACCGGTCCCCACATTAACCGCACGACCGGTTCCATTTCCGGGTTTCCCCGTGACAAGCGTTCGAGCCAAGCCTCGCTCCGGGTCAGGATGAGTCTGCCTGCCAGATCGAGCAGCGCCCAGCAACCGTACAAGACCGCCGTAACGAGCAAACAGATCGCGGGCGGCTTAACTTTGCGCAGCGCTTGTGCTTGTGCGGTCTCGGCGTATGCGTATGTGGATTGGGTTGTAATAGTGGGGGGTGCAGTGAATAAGTCTCGGAACTCGGCGAACTCGCGAAGTGGCTTCCACTCGGCAGAGCCTGCGATTTGGCCCTTGGTCTCGGCGTTCGCGCGGCCCTCGGCAATCCATTGCCGGACCTGTTCAGCACTGACCGGGCCGTATTCTTTGCCGTCTGCGCCAATGACCTTGTACATGACCTTTTCCTTGCTTGGTGTAGCGCTAATGTGTGTTGGATTTGGGGTCCCACCGCAACTGCTTTAGCTCGCTTTCCTTCACGAACCTGGCCGAGCCGTCTGCAAAAGCGACAACGAATCCCTGCCGATGCCGTGGTCTCACAGGCAGAAGCTCTGGCCCGCCGGATGAGTTCCAACCAGCGTCGCTTTCAAAGATCATAACCGTGTCTGGCCCGGCCTTTTCAGCTTCGATCCCGCTCAGTTTTGCGTTGAATGCATAGTGGCAGCGGGCGGGCGTGCCGGCTGCCGGACATTGGAATACGTTTGTCGTTGTCAATGCGTAAGCAATGGCGTCGCACCAATTTGTGGCAAATGGTAAGCGATCACTGTTGTCAGCCGCGTAAATACGGACTGCCAGGCCGAGCTGTTTGACTTGGTTGAGGCAGTCAAGCCCTGGTGTGCGCATAATCATCGGCCTGGGCGTTATTAGGAACGGGGACCACGTGTTAACCAAAACCATTCCGGAAATCGCCACCCCTAAAAGCGCGCAATCGCGACCACGTAACTGTCCGGCGGTTTTCTTGATCTTGTACATTGCGGCGAGCCCGAGCGCCAAGCCCAGGCCCGGCGCTATCAGGGCAGGCCAAGTTATTCCGTACCAGACAGCCAAGAAACCCAGGATGCTCAACACCAACGATGCGATTGCCATGCCGCTGGTCTTTGGAGCCCCGGGCGCAGGTGGGCGCGCGGCTTTCAAGGCTTCGGCAAACTCGGTGAATTCCGCAAGCGTGCGCCATTCTGGAGAGCCTTCCGCCTGCGTTCGCGTCTGGGCATTGACCCTGCCTTCGGCGATCCACTGCCGAATCTGGTCTGCACTGACCGGGCCGTATTCTTTACCGTCAGCACCGATGATTTTGTACATAACCAACCTCACTCGAGCCGCATTTGTTTCTTTTGCCTTACAAGCTGCAGATCGCCCTGTGCGCTGCAGTTTTTTCTACGGTTGTATCTATGGGAGCTGGTGCAAAGGCAAATTGCGCAGGACGCCGAAAGCCAGCACCGTGCCGCCCAGCAACCATACCAGAGGAATCGGTACCCCCTGTCTTGGTTGGGCGTGAGCCGTGTGCAGCAGCGCGGCGCGCGCCACTGCCAGAAGCGCAAATGGCAGTGAAATCACGACCAGCGCGTTGTAGCGCAGCGCGTCTGCAAATTCACCGTGCAGCAGTTTGTGGATCGCGCGCAAGCCGCCGCAGCCCGCGCATTTCAGTCCGGTCAGCGCATGGAACATGCACGGCGGATAGAACCAGGTCCGCGCAGGATCAAAAGCATAAATGATTGCGGCGGCGCCCAAGCCGAGCAGGATAAGACCTGCGCAGATCCACTTGCGCGCACGACCTATTACGGGCGGTTTCCGTTTGCACCACCCCATTTTACAAGTGCCAGCGCCAGCTCCCATGCATTTTGCAGAACGGTAGGCCGGCCACGCATGCAAGCAGCATAAGAATGCCTATCAACAGACCCACTATACCGAGCACGATGCCCGCAATCGCCCAACCTTCACCACTGAACTGTTGCGGCCGTTTACGTGTCTCGACCAGCCCAATGATCGCGAAGATCAGGCCTGGCAGGGACAACACGCCGCAACATAGCACGCCGAGGAGACTGCAAATGAACCCTGCCAGTGCCATCGGGCTGGTGCGCGGCGCCGATGCGCCCGTTGGAAACGATTGGACTGCGGGCGGCTGTGGCGGCCGGATCGGTGGAGGCGCGGCCAGATCGGCGAAAGCTGGGAACGCGCTCAACGGTTTCCACTCTGCTGTGCCTTCCAGCAGCGCCCGCGTTTGGCCATTGACCCGGCCCTCGGCGATCCATTGTCGCAGCACGGTCTCCGGTACGGGGCCGTATTCCCTGCCGTCGGCTCCGATTATTCGATACATCGCTTGGCCACCTGTTAACCCGCGGGCGGCGCGGCGCCAAGCAAAAAACGTATGCGCCCGGCTGCGCAACCGTAGGGTTTCAGATCGAGAATGTATGGCCAGGCCGTGGCTGCGCAGTGCCTTGGCGCATGGCTTTTCCAGGATCAGAATTCGTAGCTGACCTGGGAGGGATGCGGAGAGACCGCGCGCAGAGTGCGTTGGTAAACCAGGCGCGGCCCTGCAGCACGCTTCAGCGTTGCTGTGCGCTGTTGCGCCGGCGCATATCGTGCCATTTTTTAAGCTCGACGGCGATGAACCCTGCTAGGCCCACGCCGACTATTTCTAGCCACGCACCGGGCCGAATGGGTGCGCTATGGAACAGCTTGTTCATGAACGGCGCATAGGTAAACAGCAGTTGCACGCCTATCATGGCCGCAATGCCAAAAATCGCCCAGGGGTTCGAAAAAACGCCCAGCGAGAAAAATGGTCGGCGCAGCGACCGGCAGTTTAACAGGTAGAACACGGCTACCATGACGATCACGTTAACGACTATGGTGCGGCACTCGGCGATGGGCGTACCGAGCCGTTTTTCGTACTCGAACAGGGCGAACCCGCCCAAGGTCATAATGGCCGAGACGGCCACGATGCGCATTATCAGGCCGCGGGTCAGGATCGGCTCTTTCGGGTCGCGGGGCGGCCGATCCATCAGATCATGTTCTTTCGGCTCGAACACGAGCATCAGCCCGAGCAATAGCGCAGTGACCATGTTCACCCACAACACCTGCACGGGCAGGATTGGTAAAGCCGTGCCCAAAAGAATCGCTGCAAGGATGATCATCCCCTCGCCTATGTTGGTTGGGAGCGTCCAAGCGATGAACTTGGTCAAGTTATCAAACACGTTTCGGCCTTCTTCGACCGCGGCTTCGATCGAGGCGAAGTTGTCGTCGGTCAGGATAATGTCAGCGGCGCCTTTGGCCACGTCCGTGCCGGTAATGCCCATGGCGACTCCGATGTCTGCCTGCTTGAGCGCCGGCGCGTCGTTCACGCCGTCGCCGGTCATGGCTACTATGTGCCCGCGCCGTTGCAGCGCGCGCACCAGCCGCAGCTTTTGCTCGGGCGCTACGCGCGCGAACACGGCGGCGCGCTCGGCCACCTCAGGCAATTGCTCGTCCGGAATTTGCTCCAGCTCACGGCCGGTAAACGCGACCGGTTCGCCGCCGCTGCCTTCACCACCCCTCAGGCCGAGCTGACGCGCAATGGCGACTGCAGTCACCTTGTGGTCGCCGGTGATCATTTTGACCTCGATGCCCGCGCGTTGGCACGTAGCCACGGCGCGAATGGCCTCGGGCCGCGGCGGGTCAATCATGCCTTGCAATCCGAGCAAGGTCAGGCCGCCGACGAGGTCTGCGTGCGTGAGCTTCGAATGCTCCGCCGGCAACCGCCGCAATGCGAAAGCCAACACGCGCAGTCCGTCTGCGGCCAGTTCTTCAGCCTTCTGATGGATCGCGTCCGGGTCGAGTGGCGACTCGTGCCCGGAAGCATCCAGTAACTTGTCGCAACGGGCCAAAAGCTGCTCGACAGACCCTTTGACGTAAGCGATTTTCTCGCCACCCCGCTGGTGCATCGTCGCCATGTACATGTGCTCCGACTCGAACGGCACGACGTCCAAGCGCGGCAATTGCGCCTCGACAGCGTGTTTGTCCAACCCGGCTTTTTGCGCGGCAACGATCAACGCGGCCTCGGTCGGGTCGCCTTCGACCTGCAGCCGGCCGTCTTTGTGCACCAGTTGGGAATCGTTGCATAACAATCCTGCTATTAAGGTTTCTCTGAGCGCAGCATTCTCGCTGAGTGCGACACGCCTTGTGTTGTGCTGGATCTCACCAACAGGCTCGTACCCTGTGCCGGTCACATCGAACATTTCGCCCCCGGCATAAATACGGCGTACAGTCATTTGGTTCTCGGTGAGCGTACCCGTCTTATCCGAGCAGATCACCGTCGTGCTCCCCAGCGCTTCGACAGCGGGCAGCTTGCGGATGATTGCGTGGCGCTTCGCCATGCGTGCGACGCCAATGGCGAGCGTGATTGTTACTGCAGCGGGCAGGCCTTCGGGAATAGCGCCCACAGCCAATGCAACTGCGGCCATGAACATTTCGGCAGCAGGCTCACCGCGCAGTACGCCTACAAGGAACGCCACGGCTGCTAGGGCCAGAATCGTCCAGAGCAGCACTCGACTCGCGTGCGCGATCTTGCGCGTGAGCGGGGTCGAGACTTCAGCCGCAGTCGAGACCATTGTCGCGATCCGACCCATTTCAGTCCGGTCACCAGTTGCGACAACCACGCCCACCCCCTGGCCGTAAGTGACCAATGTCCCCGCGTAAGCCATGTTTTTGCGTTCGCTTACAGGCGTGGCTCCGGGCAGCGGCTCAGGCCCTTTTACCACGGGTGTGGACTCGCCGGTCAGTGCAGCTTCTTCGACTTGCAGGTCGCGTACTTCGACCAGGCGCAGGTCTGCAGGCACGCTATCGCCGGATTGCAGCAACACGATATCCCCTGGGACAAGCTCGCTCGACGGGACGCGCTGCTTACGCCCGTGGCGCCGCACCGTCGCCTCGGTCCGGACCATCCGTGCCAGTGCCTCGATGGCCTTTTCAGCCTTGTATTCCTGAATGAACCCCACCACGGCATTGACAAACACGACACCGAAAATGACCGCTGCGTCCACCACCTCACCCAGGGCGGCAGAAACGACCGTGGCCATGACCAGGATGAACACCAGCGGCTGGGTGAATTGCTGCAAGAACTTCAGCCACGGCGGTGTGCCGCGGCGCGGGGTCATTTGGTTGAGACCGAATCTAGCCTGACGCGCCTTGACCTCAGGTTCGGACAAGCCCGCGCGCGGGTCAACGCCCAGGGTGCGGAGCGCTTCGGCAGGCTCCAATTGGTGCCATGGTGTCGTGTCAGGTACGTTCATACCCTTCGGTCTGAGCCCGATCCGGCTCTCCGAGCCGGAATGGCCGCGCAGAAATTTGGGCTAAACAGGCCAGTTGCACCAGTAAAACCGAACGCGCGCAAAGAATTTTCTAGAGTGTGGCTGGCGCGGTTCCGACCGCTCGTCTTGCGAGTGCGAACCGGGCGAGACGGTTTTCTCGGCTGGTGCCGGCATCCCACCGGGCTAAAGCCCGGTGTTGATGGAAAAGTGCATTCACTGTTGCAAGTACGCTGTGGGTGGTGAGTGAACCGCCGCCTACGAAAAGTGGACCGGCTTAGAAACCAAGCGCCGCCGGGTACGCCATACCTTAGCCCGCCACGTAAGTGGCGGGTATCGAGGCATGCCTCGCTAATAATTCGAGTCCTATTATGAACGACACGGCCAACCACATTCGATTTATGCCTCGGGGTGGGAATGGAGTGCGACCGGTTCCCCAGCTCGGTAAGGCATGTTGCCCGGGGATTTGCTTGGTTGGCGAGGACGGTTTCGTACGTTTGCTGTCGTACCTTGCGGGACTCATTTGGGATTCGGTTGCTTGTGCCCACCGTTGACACGGCCGGCTATGGTCTGTGGCCCTCGACAGGCTTTCCCAGTTTTAAGCATAGCTGCGCTTGTCAAAGCGCAGTCGAGCTTGTGAGCTTGAGCGCTCGTTCATTTAGCGCCGCAACGCGCGCCCGACAAAAGCCTGTTTGTAGTACAGCCTTTAGGCTGAATGAGTCGGGCGTGGGCTCTGCAGCTCCGCCTGTCAAAGCGGGCCGGCGCAGTGTGGTAGCGCTCTGCCGCTCTGACGGGGTTCGCGTCGTGACCATGAGCGCCGTAAAGCGCGTCGGACCCTAGCCCACCACGTGAGTGGTGGGAAAATGGCAAGCTACCAATACCCAAGTCCAGTCAGGGACGACAGGACTGCGATCCGGGCAAATCCATGCCGTAAGCATAGAGATCTATGAGCTGTTGGCCTTGGCTATTGGATCGGCTCGACGCGCGCGACTGCCGCAACCACGTTTGAATGCAATTTCTGTCGTCCTTTCCGGGACTCATTTGCGATTCCGACGTTCGTACCCACCGTTGACACTGTGGACTATTGTCTGTCGCCCTGACGGGCCTCGCATTTGTGCGATGCGCGGGCGGCAGGAGAAATCGGTGATCGGTGGATTCCACGTTTTTAAAAACGTGACTACAGTTGCCGGCCCGTGGCTGCGCTTGTTAAAGCGCAGTCGAGCCGGTGGATTCCTTCGCTCTGTTGGACTGGTGAGCTTGAGCGCGCCTTCACTCAACGCCGGCATGGCGCCAGACTCTAGCCCGTAACGTCAGACAACTGCTCGGTCTACAGCCTTTAGGGTGAATCCTTTGCGCTTGGGGCCGCGTTTGTGGCGTTACCTTCGGGGTCAACCCGTACCTTGGGTGCTGTTGGGTGGCACCCCGAAAGATTCCGCGGGGCTTGCTGCGGAAGGGGCTAAAGCTGCTAAAGCGGCAGTTTCGAGCAGCTTGCTCAACATTCACCGGGTTGAAGTCCGGTGATAATGAAAAGCCGTTATCTGCTATTGCAACGCTCGTTGTGGGGCGTGTGCCTGCAGCGTGGTCCCGCCGGTCTCTGGATTTTCTCCAGCATTTGTTGGTCGAGTCATCCGCAGCAACGGCGCGCCGCAAATTTGGT
>JANWZY010000042.1:0-252 GCA_025061935.1 Verrucomicrobiia bacterium | reverse complement strand
CTCGCGAGTGGGTTCTAGGGCTAAGTCCCCACAGTTTGCCGGGGATCGAACAGCACGAGCAACCGGTCGCATCGTGTGTCACCCATTTGGCCGGGTGCACTGTGTCTGTTTAGCGTCGTAGCAGGAGGTATCGCCGCCTGGCGGAGAATCGGGTTACCAAACATGTCAAACCAAACTTCGCAGAGCGCCAGCGGCGTCCGCGCTCCCACGGTCGCATTCAGAGAGCTGTTTGAAAATTCCATCCGCACTCCG
>JANWZY010000429.1 GCA_025061935.1 Verrucomicrobiia bacterium | reverse complement strand
TCTTCGACGGTAGGCTCATTTATTCCGGTGGCGACGATGTGCTGGCGTTATTGCCAGCCGATACCGCGCTCGACTGTGCCCGGGCCTTGCGCATGGCATTCACCGGAAATCCATGCTTGCCCCAGTTCCTCCAAGACAGAGCCAAACAACTCAGAAAAGCAAACGAGGTTGCGAAACGGGAGGTTCCACATTACCAACAACTTGCGGCCGGAAACGATCTGTTCGAAGTCCCAGCAGCGGGCTTACTCGCGCTTAAGAAATATGTTGACCAAGCCAACAATCGCCCCATTCCTTTCCTTGTACCCGGCCCGGCTGCGGACTGCTCGGTGGGGGTTGCGATTGCCCACTTCAAACACCCCCTACAAGACACTGTGCGCGCTGCACAAGCGGCACAGAAACGTGCCAAAAAAGAATACGGTCGGAGTGCAGTAGCCGTTACGCTACTCAAGCGTTCGGGCGAAACCATCCACTGGGGCTGCAAATGGGACAGTGGCGGGTTGGATGCCTATGCCGAATTGCTGGCGGCGATCAAGAGAAAAGCCGTCAGCTCCAGGTTCCCTTACCGACTCTCCGAGCTGGTTGAGCCATATCTTGCGGACCACACCCACAGGCTCTGCAAATCCGAACCAGTGAAAGAATTCGAAGACAAAGTTTCCGAAATCCTCATCAACGAGGTGCAAATTGTGGCTACGCGCCAACGCGGGCCACAGTTCAACCAGGACGAAGTGGAAAAACTAGTCAGAACCATTCGGAACTACCTCGGGCACGACTCGTTGAATGACGCTAATGCAAAAGTGCGCGCCTTAATGGACCTTTGTGCCACTGTGGCATTCATCGCGCGCAATATCGAATCAGCTTCTGAGCTGGAAGTCATCCAAACCGCCGAAAGGCTAACTGGCTCATGAACGGAAAAACTTCACTACACCAAATTCTGCTCCAACCGACCGACGTACTTTTCTTCCGGGACGGTCGGCCAATGGCTGGTTCATTAGCAGGCCATACTGCTGCATGGCCCTTGCCGGACGTCACAAACCATGCATTACACGCCGCGCTGCACCGCGCCGGCTTCACCAACGCACACGCGCATCGCATAGGCCGTAGCGGGGCATATTCAGATCAGCGCGTGCGCAAATTCGGATGCCTCGTTACGGCGGGCCCGTTCCCAGTTCAAATCTGCGAGAAACCTGATGCTAAAGCACGTGCGGTTACGTGGTACTTCCCG
>JANWZY010000428.1 GCA_025061935.1 Verrucomicrobiia bacterium | reverse complement strand
TTTTGAGCAGCGCATTAAACGCCTCTTTGGTGAGCATGTGGACTTCGTCAATGATGTAAATTTTGAAACGCGAGGTTGCCGGGGCGTACTTGACTGTTTCGCGCAGCTCCCGAATCTCATCAATGCCGCGGTTGCTCGCCCCGTCTATTTCGAGCACGTCAAGCGACCGGCCTTCAGCGATCTCTATGCATCGCGGGTCGTTCACGTCGAAATCTACGCGCGGGCCGTTTGTGCAATTCAGGCACTTGGCAAAGATGCGCGCAATCGTTGTTTTGCCCGTGCCGCGCGGGCCGCAAAACAGGTATGCGTGCGCCAGCCGGTTCTGTTTGATCGCATTTTCAAGCGTCCGCGTGACGTGTTCTTGCCCGACCACGTCCGCAAATCGCTGTGGCCGGTACTTCCGCGCTATGACAAGGTATGACATCGGCAGTGCAATGTGTCGGACCAGAATCCGCTGCCTGTGCAACGACTAGTCTAAGCGCGCCCAGGCGCAGCGCAAAACACGAAAATCACCAAGCCAGGGTGACCACAGCAGATGCGGAGCATACTACCGTTGCTGCCTTCCGGCCCTGGCGGGGTTCGTACGTCCGCATTCTGTGGGCCCTGGCACTCGAAGTTTGGCGTAGGGTCACAGCGCGGTTCAAGAAATTTCGAGCCACGCAGATTCCAGGCGCTGTTCACACAAAGTCTGCATCGGCTGCGTAACGGCGTAGCGCCTGGCGCATCCGCGCCCAACCCGTTCGGCCTCAAGACAATTTTGGGCCGAAGTGTCACCGGGCCGTGCCGGTCATTTCTTTGGCACCGCATTCCAATGCGGTTGAAATCGCGGAGAAGTCAACCCACAGCACCATTTTTTGGGCAAAAGATGCGGCCCCGAAGTCGAGGGTTCCCTCGACAGGAGCCTGAAAAACCTCCGTTTGTGCAACGAGCCTAGACCTGATACCAGCGTCCGTGGCGACCCGACTCGCGAAAAAGGCAACTGGCCGTTTGCACGCGCAGACACAGAGCACGAGGCTAGTTCGGCGATTGACCACCCCCGGCTTGTCTTTTGCCCGGCTTTCTAGCAATGCCTGCCGGGTTTCGACTAAGCACCAAGCTTCTGCCTATCAGATTCTGGCTTTAACCATCCAAAAGGCGCTCCGGTATTTTTAACGCCTCATGTTTTCGGCGACACTGAGGAAACCGCGAGGGTGGGCTTTCCGCAAAGCCTACCGTTGCAGCGAT
>JANWZY010000427.1 GCA_025061935.1 Verrucomicrobiia bacterium | reverse complement strand
TCCAACTGAGGCGTACCCATACGTGATGGAACACCACCGAGTTTGTTAATCCGGTGAAAACACCTGTGAAGGGGAATCCGCGCTGGTAGTTCAGTTCAGCCACGAAATCTATTGTTTCAATCCAGTTGGTGTTGGGTTTTGTTAATCCCAGCCAGTGCTTCAGGTCATAGCGGGGATTCGCCCCACCAATGGTTTCATAGGGGATGCTGACTGTCCCGAATCGGTAGCCTGCGGTGTAACCCGCAGCTCGAAGCAGCGCGACCAGCAGCGCGCACTGGTCGAAGTCGTTGCCGCTGCGTTCCAGCAGTGTCAGCGCCGCGCCCTTCTTCGACCCAAAATAATGCACGTAGCGAATGTGGTCGCGGACGTAATTAAATATACGCACAGGGTCGTTTTCCAGACTGCGTGCCAGTGCCTGAATTTCCGGCGTGATCGCTTCGGCGATTTCAGGATAACTGGGCAGCGACATCAAGCCGACCTCACCACCCAGACCAACCGGTTCCTCAGCTTGGCTGATCTCCGCCCAGCTCTTGATTTCCACCTGTGTTTGGCCGCTCGCCGATCTAAACCAGCCCGGTTCAGTGAACTCAGGCTCTGATTGTGCGAATGAAGTGCCCGCCAAAAACAGGAGACTCAGGCCAAAAGCCTGTTTGGAATACGTGCCGCGCACCAAGCCAGTAGCCGTGCGGTGTGCATGCTTCAGCGTGTTTGGGCGGCAAGGCACCCTTAAGGGTGGACACCAAACAATGGCTTTCAAACAGGCGTCAAGAAATCGAATCGGGTGCATGGCTCCCTCACTTTCTATTGCAGTTGCAGGATGTTGCCCTCGGCATCGAGCGTGATGCCCTCGGTCCAAACGCCCGACACAAGCCGCAGCCAGCCGCCGGTGTCATAGGTGTAATTCTTCCGGTACCCGTCGAGCGCGCTCTCGTTCAGCAGCGGGTTCATGCCATTGTGCCATTCCCAGCCGTCTGAAAGCCCGTCGCGGTCGGTGTCAGGGTTCAACCGGTCGGTGTGACTGACCAGGTTCTCGAACGCATCGGTCAGGCCGTCGGCGTCGCTGTCCAGCAAGGTGCCCAGGCGGAAATAGCTTTCGGTGGCCACAAGCCCGGTCACAACAAAATTCGTCTGGCCGGGCTGGCCGCGCCCGAGCCAAAGCCAGTTGGTCAGGTTCAACCCGGGCACAGCCGGGCTGAGATTGGTCGTCAGGAACAAATCGTAGGCCG
>JANWZY010000426.1 GCA_025061935.1 Verrucomicrobiia bacterium | reverse complement strand
TAACACTAACGGCGGCTGGCTTGTATGGCAGGACAACGGCGCGGACGGGAGCGGATTCGGCATCCGGGCGGTGAAACTGAACATGTCGTTTGTGCCAACCGGCCAATATTTCAGAGTGAACCAGCTTACGAATCATGACCAAGAGAAGCCGAAAGTGGCGCTTTTGCCTGACGGTGGTGCGGTAGTCGTTTGGCAGGGTGGCAGGCGCGGTGCAGAGCGGATTTACGCGCGGTTTATCAACTCGAACGCCACATTCCGTACTGGTGATATATTGGTCAACACGTACACGAATGAATTTCAAACGGACCCCGCAGTCGCAGTGCTAGCCGATGGTAGCGTACTTGTAGTGTGGAACAGCTACGGGCAGGACGGGGACTTGCTTGGCATATACGGTCAGCGGTTATCGTCCACGGGACAAAAACTGGGTCCTGAATTCCAAGTGAACCAATTTAATTCGAACAACCAACGTTCCCCCTCATTGGCCACCTTGGCCGACGGACGCATAGTGGCGGTATGGGTTTCGGAGCTTCAGCGCTATGCGGTCAATGCCACAGTGGATATAATGGGGCGCATTTATACCCTTGGGAGCTCAGGCGTGGTGCCGCTTACAGACGAGTTTTTGGTGAGCCAGGACGCAGTGTGCTTGTGTGCCAACCCGTGTGTGGCACCTGGCCAAGACGGCGGGTTCATTGTGACATGGAGCCAGAATGAGAGCCGCACACTCACGCTAGGAAGCGCGTCCGGAACCGGGACGCGCGTTAGATCGGACGCAACGTCACTCTCGACAAATAGTTGGGATGTCTTCGCACGAATATATGGCCCGGATCTACTACCTACATCGCCTCCGTTTCGTGTTAATGCCTACACACAAGGCCGGCAATACCTCCCGCGAGCAAGAGCATTCGGCCAGAATTACCTCGTCGTGTGGACCAGTCTGGGCCAAGACGGTTCGCGTGAGGGGATTTTTGGTCAATTCGTTACAATTAAAGGCGGCTTGATAGGAACTGAATTCCGAGTAAACACCAGCACAGCCAGTCAGCAATTCCATCCCGTCATTGCTACAGACGGTGCAAGCAGGTTTGTTGTGGTTTGGAGCCAGTTCCAAGCGGTGACCGGGTTCGATTTGTTCGCCAGGGTCTATGACCTGATCAGGTTGCGGATGACGCCTGTGGCTGGCGGCGTGCAACTAAGTTGGAACACGTATCCGGGTGGAGTTTATCAAGTCCAAATGTCTTTAAATG
>JANWZY010000425.1 GCA_025061935.1 Verrucomicrobiia bacterium | reverse complement strand
CGAGCTGGCATTTTTGTTAGCAGCCTGGGCGATCGCAATTGGCCGGCTGATCTCCACCAGGTGGAAAGCATTGGTCGAACCGCCGGTTATTTTGGGCCTGTGGTCGCTGGTTTCAGCAACAGCCTTGTTTGGCTTTTACCTGCGTTTCCCGTTTATCTCGTCGCGGTATTTAATGGATTTCGCCCCAGGAATAGCAATTTGCTCATGGGTATTTTGGATGACTGCTTTAAGGATGGCAGGCGCGCTTAACCGGCTGGGACCTTTTCCTAGTTTGGTTGTGGTTGTGAGTCTGTTGTGTTGGTGGGGTAACTCGGCCGCCCGAATTTGGACGCGCGAGGGAAGTTCGCCAATTACCTTCGGTGAACTCCGCCAACGCATGGCGCGGGAACGCGCTCGCCCTACGGAAGTTGAACTACCGCTCGAATATACAAATGCAACCCAACGTGCACAAATACCATTCAACCTCGACGGTTGGCTTGAGGACGGGCGTACTTTGGCTTCGATTGCAGCTTTTGTGAGGGATCCGGAGTGCCTGATACTCGAATTGGCGCCTGCCGGTGATGAACCGCTGCCACTGGCCGCGTATGATTGTATCCGGGCAAAAATTGGCCTTGAGTTTTTGCAGCGCGAAAGTTTGGTCCAAACCACAAATGGCGTGCGCATTTTGTTTTCTGGACCCAAGAGAGCGCGCTACCAACGAGGGTATCAGGTAGCATTCATTGCGCTTGTACCGCGCGAAAAACTGAGTCTGGGCGAGTCGCCGTTCAGGTTGCATCGAATTGCATGGCGCCGGGATATGCTTGCACCTTCTAATGCAATTAAGTCCGACACCAGAACCGACCCGAATGGAGACGAGTTATGAAGGTTGCTGTTATAGGTGCTGGTCCTGCCGGGCTTGCCGCAGCATATATGTTGGCCAAACACGGCTGCGCTGTCGAAGTTTTCGAGGCCGCAGATCAAGTAGGTGGTATGTCACGCTCGCTGCGGCTTTGGGGGCAAATCGTTGATTTAGGGCCGCACCGGTTCTTTAGCAGCGACCGCAGGGTAAGCCAGCTCTGGCTTGAAGTGGTTGGGCGCGACTACGCGATCGTAAGCCGGCGCACGAGGATTTTGTACGCTGGGAAACTCTTTAAGTACCCACTCGAACCGTTTGATGTATTGGCAAAGCTTGGCCTGGTCGAAGCTCTCCAGTGCATTGCCAGTTACTGGGCTGCTAGGCTAAAGCCCAAAAAGCCTAGTGAAAGCTT
>JANWZY010000424.1 GCA_025061935.1 Verrucomicrobiia bacterium | reverse complement strand
CAGCAAATGAGCGAAGCCTGTCCCCACGGGCAAAGCCATAGCTGCAACAACCACAAAACCACCCCAAACAACAATCAACTTGCTAACTAGGTTTTTCATATTGTTTGTCGCTTAGTTTTTCCGGCTGTGCATTTCCGATCCTGCCAACTGGCTGCTGGTGTCACAGCCGACTCTACCACCAGCGCCAAAAGTAACACGGGTGCCCATCCGCTTCGAGCATTCCTTCCCATAAAACCGCCCCTTACCCTGCCCAAAAGTCCGCCACAAAAATGGATGCAAACCGGCCTCGTCATCTCTCGGGTCTGGCTCGAATGAACCATACTCTCAGCGCCGGCAACGCGCTGAGCGTCAAAACCACCAGCATACCCGCCGAAAGCAGCTTTTCTGTTCGAGCTGACATACCGGTCAAAAGGCCCATTAACCCGAAACAACCGCAGCCCGATACGCCCCGGCGCCCAGCCATTCCAATGACAACCGATACCAAACCATCAGTCCCACAAACAGCAAAATCATCACACTGGCTTTCGAATCACCGCGCCATCGCCAGCATAACCATGCAACGCCCAACTCAAACACCCCGGCGACAAAGAATACTTGCGCGTCGCTCAGATACGGAATCACCAAATTCAGCGGTGCATATCCAGCACCCGCAGCGGCAAAACCCGCAAGATGCGAAAGGGCAAATATGCCCAACACACCCGCTGCAAGCGCATGAAGCCAAGCGGAAGATCGAGCACGAGAAACCGACGGACCTCCTCTTATTGCGCAGTCACACATCGGATCACCTCTGCGCACCGTGGAGTTGTCGGCCTCAGCAGTCCCGCGCACAAACGCATTTTGTAATCCCCCTCTACGAACCGGCCGACATGATTTGACTTGGAGAATCGCACTTAATGCAGTGGTAGCTCCAGAACAAAAGCTGGCCATCCGCTCCCCAGACTTCCGCGCGCGCTCAAAATAATTAAGCCAGCCGGTCATCTTGCCCCAAAGGCCTACGGATAGTTTCGTTTCCATTTTTGGCTCCGCCAAAAAAGTCAACACTTTTCGTGTGCCTTTTTCCCAAGACGGCCCTCTTCCGGCACAACTGCCTGTCACATACGCAGTTAGGACTACTATCCGAGGCTTTGCATACACTTGTCAGCCGGCCTGTACCGCGTTGCAAATCATCCGGCGCAACGGCACGGTGCGGCTATGTCAATTGACCAACATCCTTGAGACGGCCTCTGCCGGCAGCCACTTGTGCGGATCAG
>JANWZY010000423.1:294-1266 GCA_025061935.1 Verrucomicrobiia bacterium | reverse complement strand
CGCCAGCTAAAGCGAGGTGCGACTATGGCTATCCGACCTGAGGAGATTACCAGCATCTTAGCGAAGGAAATAGAGACTGCCGACGGCAAGCCCGTTGCGGAGAGCGTCGGCACGATTCTGCAAGTGGGCGACGGCATCGCTCGCGTGTACGGGCTGCCCGACGCCATGATGGGCGAACTACTGGAGTTCCCCCACGAAGTGATGGGCATGGTGCTGAACCTCGAAGAGGACAGCATCGGCGCGATTATCTTGGGCTCCGACGAGGAACTCAAGGAGGGCGACCCCGTCAAGCGCACAGGGCGCATCGCCGAAGTACCCGTCGGCAAGGCGCTGCTGGGGCGCGTGGTGGACGCGCTCGGACGCCCCTTAGACGGCAAAGGTCCTATTGTCGCTGAAGAGTACCGCCGAATCGAGGTGATCGCACCAGGCGTCATCACGCGCCAACCCGTGAAACAACCCCTGCAGACGGGCATCAAAGCCATCGATGCGATGATTCCCATCGGGCGCGGACAGCGCGAGCTGATTATCGGCGACCGCTCTACGGGCAAGACGGCGATTATTCTGGACACCATCATCAACCAGAAATATACGCACGAGTCGCCCGACGAGAAGCCCGTATACTGCATCTATGTCGCTATCGGGCAGAAGATGGCGGCGATTGCCCGCTTCATCGACACGCTGGAGCGCTACGGCGCGATGCAGTACACCACCGTCGTGGTGGCGTCCGCCAGCGACCCGAACAGTTTGCAGTACCTTGCGCCCTACGCGGGCTGCGCGATGGGCGAATACTTCCGCGACAACGGCATGGACGCGCTGGTGGTGTACGATGACCTGTCCAAGCACGCGCAGGCGTACCGCGCCGTGTCGCTGCTGCTGCGCCGTCCGCCTGGGCGCGAGGCGTACCCTGGTGATGTGTTTTATCTACACTCGCGCTTGCTGGAGCGCGCGGCGAAGATGTCCGACGAGTACGGC
>JANWZY010000423.1:0-284 GCA_025061935.1 Verrucomicrobiia bacterium | reverse complement strand
GCCCATCATCGAGACGCAGGCGGGCGATGTGTCGGCGTACATCCCCACAAATGTTATCTCCATCACCGACGGGCAAATCTATCTGGAGCCGAGCCTGTTTTACGCAGGTATTCGCCCCGCGATTAATGTGGGCATTTCGGTGAGCCGCGTGGGCGGCGACGCGCAAATCCGCGCGATGAAGCAGGTCGCAGGACGCCTGCGTCTGGATATGGCGCAGTTCCGCGAGGTGCAGGCGTTCGCGCAGTTCGCGTCGGACTTAGACCGCGCCACGCAGATGCAGCTTG
>JANWZY010000422.1 GCA_025061935.1 Verrucomicrobiia bacterium | reverse complement strand
AGAGTTTGCGGCGCTGATTAACGACCAGAGCCGGAACCTATGCACGCTTCGCGGTTTGCTCGACTTTAAGTTCGCGCACGAGCCTTCGCCGCATGAGGATGCCGAGGGCGGTTGGGTGCGCTGCGGCGCTACGGGCGCGAGCCAGCGGTTAGGTGGCGCGCCGACTCAATTGTTGCGGCCTGTGCCGATCGAAGAAGTTGAGCCAGTTGAGGAAATCGTGAAGCGGTTCAAGACCGGGGCGATGAGTTACGGCTCGATCAGCCAGGAAGCGCATGAGGCGCTCGCAATTGCAATGAACCGGCTCGGAGGCAAAAGCAATACGGGCGAGGGCGGCGAGGACCCCGCGCGCTACACTTGGACGAATGAACGCGGTGATTCCAAAAACAGCGCAATCAAGCAGGTCGCCTCGGGTAGATTTGGCGTGACCAGTTATTACCTCGTGAACGCCAGAGAGCTGCAGATAAAGATAGCGCAGGGGGCGAAACCCGGCGAGGGTGGCGAGTTACCCGGGCGTAAGGTTTATCCGTGGATTGCAAAGACTCGGCATACAACTCCAGGGGTGGGACTAATCTCACCGCCGCCACATCACGACATTTACTCGATTGAAGACCTTGCGGAGCTTATCTACGACTTGCGCTGCGCGAACCGCGCGGCACGAATAAGCGTCAAACTCGTAGCGGCTGTCGGGGTCGGCACGATAGCTGCAGGTGTAGCCAAAGCTGGCGCGGATGTCATTCTTATTAGCGGTCACGACGGTGGCACGGGTGCCTCGCCGTGGTCTTCAATCAAGCATTCTGGCGTGCCATGGGAACTGGGCTTGGCCGAGACGCATCAGACGTTGGTGCTCAACGGGTTACGAGATCGCGTGCGGTTGGAGGTTGATGGTCAACTCAGGACCGGGCGCGATGTGGCAATAGCCGCGTTGCTCGGCGCAGAAGAATTCGGATTCGCGACTGCGCCGTTGGTTGCGCTCGGCTGCGTGATGATGCGTGAGTGCCACACGAACACGTGCCCTGTGGGTATAGCTACTCAAGACGAGCGGCTGCGGAAGCGGTTCAAGGGCAGCCCGGATCATGTTGTGAATTACATGCGGTTCGTTGCGCAAGAGTTACGCGAAATCATGGCGCGGCTCGGATTTAGGAGGCTGGACGAAATGATTGGGCGCGCAGACCTGCTGTACGTGCGGCGCGATATTTCGCATTGGAAAGCCAATACACTCGATTTTTCTGCGATCCTGAGCCAGCCTCCTGCGAGCCTCGAATTTGTTCCA
>JANWZY010000421.1 GCA_025061935.1 Verrucomicrobiia bacterium | reverse complement strand
ACACAAAACCTGCATTTGGCGTCGTGTTGGCCGTGGTGCCCAGCGATTGGTTGCCGGCGATCAACAGGTTCACGTCAATCACGCCTTTGTCGAAGATGAGCACGCCGGTGTTGACCCTGCCGCTGCCCGTGCCGGTCTGACTGCCGGAGGTGTCTCTGCCGAGACTCATAACATCCACGAGCGCATCAACGTATCCGCCGGTGAAGTCGTTGGTCCCAATTGCCACCTGCGCACTCGAGCCGTACCCGGCCATGTCGCCGATTGCCCACCAGGTCACGCGCGCGGAGTCGCCGCCCACGCCGCGAAAGTACGCAACCGGCTGGTACCCGATAAAGTTGGGGTTAAACTTCATTGTGCCGGCGGCCGCAGACGAAGCTTTCGATTTCCCGATGCAAAGGTTGTCCACATAAATCGCGTTCGAGATGCCCAGATACAAAAAGCTCCTGACGTTTGCGTGGTTGCCGGCGCCCACATACACAACTTCAATTGCGTTGGTCACCAGCGGATTCGTGAGACACACCTCCCGCGTGAGGCTGCTCCGTAGCACAATCAGGTTCGTTTTTGCAAGGTACAACGTGCCAGCGTTGCGTTGGGCGACGGCGTTTTCGTAATTAACCGACCCGATGCCCAAACCCCTCACGTCGGCCGCGAACATGTCCAGCCCTTCCATGTTTACCGTCACATGCGAGTTGTTAGCCGACGCCTGACCCTGGTTCAGAACAACATTGGCGGTGGTATTCGACACGGAAAGTTTCCTGCCCGTGACTGTGACGGCCCGTTGGATGGCTGCGCCCGGGTCTTGTAGCGTGCCAAACCTGAGTGTGCCAAGCACATCCAGATACCCGGGTGAATTGAGCTGGAGAGAGTAGTCGGTGTTCGTGGCGCCGAAGTAGAGACTGCCGACCGTTTGACCAGAGCTTACACTCACAGAAGCACTGCCACTGTCGAAAAAGAATGCCGCGTCCGACGCGCCCGGCGGTGAGCCGACTGTCCCGGCTGTCGCATTCGTCCAGTTCAATCCGTTTTGCCAGTCGCCATCGCCTGCCGTACCAGTCCAAAGCAGCGAGTCGGCCAGTGCAACCGAGCTTATTAATCCGAAGGCAGTGGACCAAAGTAGGAGAGACTTTTTCATTGGAATCGCGATTGACGTTCTCGTTTCCCACATACAGTTACACATCTGATGCGACAGGTGCTCCCTCCCGACATGCCTCCAGCCCGCCCCGGCGCCTGCCGCTAGCTCAATTCAACCATTGAACATAATACGCCGAGCG
>JANWZY010000420.1 GCA_025061935.1 Verrucomicrobiia bacterium | reverse complement strand
CAGGATGATAACTGGCAGCCACGCCCACATCAGGGCCGGCTCCGGCCCGGCCCGCCGCCGGCCCAAGCACCACTGCGCCAATCCAAATGCAGCAGCGATGGGAAATCCGAGACTTATCTCGGTAAGCATGAGTGTCACCATGGGCAAGTTGCCGAGGATAATTCGGACCTGGTGCCATGCAAGTTCCCAACTGGCCCAGGGCGCCCAATCGGGGTATGGCGAGCGCGGGTCCTCCCAAATCGTAATCCGCCCAGGTGGCGGCTTGTGGAACCCAAGATCGAGCAAGAAGAGGCGGGTCCCCTCACCCGGTCCGACCAGCGCGTGATTGTACACGGCACTGTTGGATACCGTGAACTTGCCGTAATGCGCCGAGATCGCGCCGATCCACGGTCCGGCCACAAGCGCAAGCGCAAGCAAGGTCAGCCCGAAACTACGCCAGACCTGTGCGGCAGCGTCACGGTGCCTGCGCCACCAGAACCACGCCGCAGCAAGACAAGTCAACAACCCGAGCGGTAATGCTACAGCTTTGCACAAATACGCGATTCCCCAAACCGCGCCACAACCAAGAGCCGCTGCCGGCCGCATGAACCAGCGCGGCGTGGCAAGAGCTGCGACTCCAAAGCCTATTATCCCCCCGAGAAGCAAATCCGGCGTAACGTTCTCGGCCGACCACGGAACCGAAACCAGTGCAGCCGTCCACAACCCGACCCGCAGGTACCGCTGCGGCAAGTTGAACCTACGGAACAGGCAGTAGCAACCGAGCATGAAAACCACGCCGGACGCAATCATAAAAATCCGCGCAGCAAGCAGCGGCTGTATCCCAAGCTTCAGCAGCGGCACAATTGCCCACGAAATCAACGGGCTCCAGTAACCCGACACCGCAAGCCCGAAATCGCCGCGCGCGTAATGCGCAGCTAGCTGCAAATACGCCACCGCGTCCGGGTTAAGCGCGCGGCGGAAGAGCCAGCCGGCAAGACATAGGCCACAAATCTGAAATGCAAGAACGCCACACAGCCATCCTCGCGCAGGACCGGCACGTCCATTTATTGCCGCCCACCAACTCATCGCCCAATGGATTTCACAATGCCAGGGAATTTTTGGGACGCGGCCTAAAACGATCAAGCCACACACGGGCAAAGAGCCGTGCCCACAACCAACCCCTCATCTGGCCCACTCGCAGCGTGCGGCGAGCCAAAAACTTCGCTAGCTAAACCCGTTTTCAGCCCGGTCCCCAGCTAGCTTTTGACCAACCTCGCCACGTACGCGCCGTCCACACGGTCGCGGACTGGGAACAGCTCGCGCTCGCGCTGTAGCGTAAACTCGGGATGCCGTTTAATGAAC
>JANWZY010000041.1 GCA_025061935.1 Verrucomicrobiia bacterium | reverse complement strand
CAAAACGGCTTTTACTTTACCCGGGGGATAACGCTGTAATAGCCGAAGCTGGCTGTTTCTAAAGATTCGCAACATGTTGCGTTTAAGGATCAGCGACTGATCCTCGGGCTCTGGCTCGGCTGTAGAGAGTACGCGGGTGGGCACGCCCGTCGGCACCAACCAAGTTGGGATCATGTCACAAATTTCGGTAGCGCGCGCGCGGTTCGTTCGAGCTGGGGCAGACGACAGTGTTTGCTCGAGTTCGAGCTTGGCAAGTAGCAGCGGCGCCGCTTCGACGATACCAAGCCTCCCGATTGCGCGAATCGCCGCTATTGCAACGAGCAGATTTGTGTCGTTAACGCGATTGGTAATTGCCCGGATTATTGCATCGTCCTTGACCCCGGCCTCATACAAGCTTGCCAGTGCACTGAACCGTACCGCCGGGTGTGGGTCATCACATGCGCGGATCAACTTGGCACGCGCAATCGGATTGGTGTGTGTCACGCCGAGTAACCGGCACGCAATGGCCCGCGATGCCGGCGCCCAGCCATCGAGTTGTGCAACTATGCTCTCGACATCAATAGCCTGTGGCCTTGAAACAAGCAGCCGAGCCGCCGCTTGAGCGATAATCCGGTTCGTATGGCCGAGCAGGCCTTGGAACAGCGTCAGTTGCTTTTCATGCCGGGTTTCGCCAATCGCGGCCACGAACTGGGTCAAAACATCTTCATAGTCTTCACCGACCGAGTTGCCGAGCCAAACAAGCAACTCAACAAGTTTGGGCATATCCGCCGGGCCCGTCGCGCGCACCAGCGCGGGCGCCAGTTCGCCGGCTAACTCCATTTCGTCGGAGCCGGGTCTCAGGCTCCGTACAAGCGAAATTAACGCCGGCAAGTCATTCTCTGTCGCCCGAGCTGCAAGTAGAGTTGGCACATTTTCAAACTGCAGTAGGTTGGCGGAGACTGTCTCGGACGGCTTTCCGCGCCGCGCCTGCCTGAGCACGAGCCGGACCAAGCTGATCAGCTCTTTTGTGCTCAGCTCGGCGTAGAAACTTCGAGTAAACATCGGTGGCGGAGGCACAGCGCCGCTGCACGCGATATCGCGCCAGGAGCGATCGTCCAACGGCTCGGCGGCGTCCCTGACGAATTCACGGTACGTGATGACCGCCCCCCGATAAAGCCGCATGGCGCCCGCGTCGGGCAAAATTACATAAAGCGCCTGCGGCCGGCCAAGCCCGGCGTAGAGCACGCCGCCATTTAGCGGGTTAATAAACACGCGCGTCACGATCGGGAAATCGTCGCGCGGCTCGAGGTACGAATTACCTTCGTAAAAATGGAACCTGGCGAGTGTCGCGCCGTAGCCGCGAATGAATTCGGCGTCGCTGTCGGCAAGTCTTTCACCCTTCAACTGTTTGGTTGCGAGCTCAGCCAACTTTTCACACACGTTTGCGAACTCGCAGAGCATGCGCGGGATGTTCAGGGCCGCGGCAGCAAACTGTCTGAAGATATCCGCCGCCTCTGGGCTGGCCTGACCCGTCTCAGCAGCTTGTTTCGCAATCGCTTCGAGTTCGGCCAACGCTTTCTCTTCTGTTTTCTCCCGATCCGGTGCCGTGCCACGCTCGGCGGAGCGTTGACGCTGTATGTACTGCTCGAAAAACCGTGCGAACTGAGAAACATCCGCCTCGCCTGCGACAAAATCCCCGGGGTCAAGTCCAGTCTTTTCGAGCGACTCACGGGACGCAGCCCACACCCGGAGTTGACTGAGTAGTTGCTCGGCCACAGACCGGACTGAAAACTGCTCCGTCACACCGGTATCTTCCAGCGCATTCGCTGTAGTTCGAGCAAGCCGTGCTAGCCCGCTGAAAAACTCCGGGTACGGCGCTACAACCCCCGCGGGCACTTGCCCATCGCCGAGATAAAGCACGCTGAGCTTGGTGTGCAGCGCCCAGGTATGGCGCTGTTCGGCCCACGCCCCGAGCTGGGTCCAAAGCTGTAAGTCCGACCACGCCTCGGTTTGCAACGGGGGCGGGGCGTGCTGCGGCAGCGGTTTCTGCAACGTGGCGAGCAGTTTCATCGCCTCACCATATAACGAGTCAGGGAGCGGGTCGCAATTAAGTCTCAAAACGGCTTCTGTAACACTTTTGCCGGCCTGCAATTCAAGTGCACGCACTGCTGCTGGTGACCGCAGCGTGGGTGACGCTACGAAAAAGTCCAGGCCCGAAGGATACATTCGTCCGGGGATGTGAGGGTCCGTAGTCTGGTTAAACGTCACTGCGCATGGTAACCGTGCAGGCGGCAACAACCGGAAGCCCTTGGTTGTTTTGCCGAACTCGGCGTACTGGTCGGGCGCAAGTAGCTGGTCATTGACCTGCGGCTCGGGCAACAGCTCGTCCAGCTTGCGCCGCAACGCATCGAGGCGGTCCTCTAGCGCCGCGTCCAGAGGTTCAGTCCCCACTTCCTTTTTTAACACGGCGCAGTAGACTCGCACGTCCCCATCCTCGGTGCCGCCCACAAGCTTGTGGTAAGGGGCTGTTAGTTGGAACCACAGGTTCGACAGGCTCGGCTCGGCCTGGATAAGTGCTGCAAGCTTGAACGCGAGCCTGGTTTCGTGGTCGTTCTGCAGCCTGAAAACGACGGTCGCATACCACTGCCGCGCAGAAAAATAGTCGGCCAAGTCTTGTGAGGTTGTGTAAAAACTCGTCGCGCGGAAGCTCGCCGCACTTAACGGGAACCCGACTCGGCCATGGACAATGCCGTCGCCCGCCTCGAGCGTTTCGACCAAATTTTTTTCGGGCGGTGCCAAGCTTTCGCGGTACTGCCTGTCCTGCAATGCTAAGCCGATCGAGACGTACCACACGAGGTCTTTGATCTCGTGTTCGCCGCTGGCTAACCGTGCTTGCAATTTTGCCAGCAATTGGCGTGAAAACTCCCCCAAACGACGCGCCTGAACCTGCTCGAGTTGTTTAACCCCTTCCTCGAGCAGCACCTGGTACGTATGCCAAGCCGAGTCGGGCGTAATAAACACCGGCAGCGGACTTTCTACATACGGCTCGAATATCTGCTTGAAAAACGGCTCCGAGACGACAAATCCGTTCTTCGCCAGCAACTTGCGCGCGGCCTTCGGCCCTACGAAGTTCTCGATCCCCTCAACTTTATCTAGGTTGTAGCCTTTTGCATGGCCGTAGTCAGCAGGGCTGGCCAGCACCGCTGCGGCAATGCACAACCATGGCTGGATCAAAGAGGCGGTCTTTTGCATAAGCACTGATTTGTCAGACGAAGCATAGCGATTTCAGTTTTGTCCGGAGCCCGACGTGGACATTGGAATTTAGCCCAGCGCCGGGGCCAAAGTAAAGGGGATAACCTTCGCCGGTCCACTTCTTATGCCAGCCCTCGACCAATTGTGGCGCAACCATAGTTCTTGTCCCGTCACAGTGTTTTCTAAGGGCCCCCAAGTCGGCCTGAACTGTCACTTTTGGCCGGTCGCATTCGAGTTTGGTACCCTTACGGCGCTGTGCCGCCGCGCGAGGCGCCAGCTCGGGCGTATTTTCAGCGCCGGAACGACACACTTTTGCCTAAGCGTGTGCAGGCAGCCTGGCATAGCATGCCTACTGCGCGTGTGAGTGACTGCACTGGCCGGGGCCAGAGCCGCACGGGACCGACTCAACTGCGCTCGTGCGCAAGGCGGATTTTTCTGGCAGTGCACCCAACCCCCGATATGCTTTGCTCGGTGGGCGTTTTTTAGCCGGCAGAGTGAAAAATTCGCCTTTTGTGCAGCGCAGTTCATGAGTCTGAGGGTCAAAATCTGTGGCATCACCAGCCTTGCTGATGCGCTGGCCGCAGTCGAGGCGGGCGCGGACGCGCTCGGGTTCATGTTTTACGTGCGCAGTCCGCGGTACATTCGGCCGGAGTTAGCTGCCGAGATTTCAGAGCGATTGCCTGGATATGTTACGCGCGTGGGCGTGTTTGTGGACGCGCCTGCTGAATCGGTTAAAGCAGTCTTAGGCGTGTGCAGGCTGGACCTGCTGCAATTCCATGGCGACGAGCCGCCTGAATACTGTCGGCAATTCGGCGTGCCTACGATGAAGGCGTTTCGAATGCGCGACGCGGATTCGTTACGCGCGTTGCCAATGTACGATACCGAGTTTTGGCTGCTGGACGCCTATGTACCAGGGTTGCCAGGTGGCACGGGCGAGGTGTTCAACTGGCAGCTTGCAGTCGCAGCGAAGTCTCTTGGCCGACCGTTCTTTCTCGCGGGCGGCCTGACGCCGGACAACGTAGCTGAGGCAGTGCGGCGCGTCCGGCCCTACGGCGTGGACGTGTCGAGCGGGGTCGAGTCTGCGCCGGGGAAGAAAGACCCGGCGAAGCTGCGCGCGTTTGTGTGGGCGGCCAAGCAAGGGTTGAACCGTTAAAGAAGCAGCAGCACGCTGAGTTGCAGCGCGCGTAAGTTAGTGCTCACGCAGTTTCACAACTTGACCATGCCAGGGTTACCGCTGTGCGGGTGCTCAATGCCGGCTCGACTTCGAACATTGCTTGGCTATAGCCTGAACGTGTGAAGATGGTTGCTTATCAATCTGTGCCGGACGCGCACGGGCATTTTGGCCCGTACGGCGGCCGGTTCGTGCCCGAAACACTAATGCATCCGCTGCGTGAGCTGGAGGAGGAATATTTTCGCGCGCAGCGCGACCCGGCGTTCCAGCGCGAGCTTGAGTACTACCTGCGCGAATTCGCCGGGCGCCCGACGCCGCTATATTTCGCCGAGCGGCTGACGCGCGAGCTGGGCGGCGCGAAAATTTACCTCAAGCGCGAAGACCTGCTGCACACGGGCGCGCACAAAATTAACAATTGCCTGGGCCAGGTGCTGTTGGCGCGGCGCATGGGTAAGACGCGCGTGATCGCCGAGACAGGCGCGGGCCAGCACGGCGTGGCTACTGCAACCGTGGCGGCCATGTTCGGCCTGAAATGCGTCATTTACATGGGTGCAGTTGATTGCGCGCGCCAAGCGCTGAACGTGTTCCGGATGAAAATGCTCGGCGCAGAAGTCGTGCCTGTTACAGCCGGGCAACAAACGCTCAAAGAAGCCATAAACGAGGCGATGCGCGACTGGGTCACGAATGTGCGCACGACGCATTACATTTTGGGCACGGTCTATGGCGCGCATCCGTATCCGCTGATGGTGCGCAATTTCCAACGTGTGATAGGCGACGAGGCGCGGCGCCAAATTTTGGAAAAGGAGGGGCGATTGCCGGACCTGTTGGTCGCATGCGTCGGCGGCGGCTCGAATGCGATGGGCCTGTTTTACCCGTTCCTCGAAGACGAATCTGTGCAAATGATTGGTGTCGAAGCCGGGGGTGAGGGGATTATCCCTGGCAGACACGCGGCGCGGTTCCAGGGCGGGTCGCCTGGGGTATTACAAGGCACGCGGTCGTTTCTGTTGCAGGACGAGCACGGCCAAATCCAGCTCACGCACAGTGTGAGTGCAGGTCTCGACTACGCTGCCGTCGGGCCTGAGCACGCTTGGCTGCGTGACCTGGGCCGGGTCCAGTACACCTACGCGACCGACGAGGAAGCGCTGGACGCGTTCATGAAGCTGGCGCGCCTGGAGGGGATCATTCCTGCGCTCGAACCTGCACACGCGCTGGCGGAAGCGATCAAGCGCGCACCGCAAATGCCTAAGGATGCGATTATCATCGTGAACCTGTCCGGGCGCGGCGACAAAGACGTGGCGCAGGTGGCCGAACGGTTGAAGCTGCAACCTGGTCAGGAGATTTCGCGCATCCGCCACGGGCCTCAGGCGCCAGGCCAGTAGCGATGCGCGGTGCACACCCCACATGAAGCCTTGCCCGGGTTTTAGCCCTTAGCCAGAAACGACAGGAACGGCTCAGGGAAAACACGAGATTGACGTTTATCCCGGTTTATTGAACCCCGCACGATCACGCTTTTTTTTTTCACGGCATGGCATTGTAACCCAAGCTTCAGCCTGGTGATGATGCTGGGCAACGGGAAGTTGTTGTAAGGGTGTAGGTTGCAGGTGTGAAAAGCGTTGAAACGGTAGTGCGGGTTGGTGTCTGCATTCAACGGGCCTAAGCCAGGTGTAAATTGACGGGGCTCCGCGCTAGTGCACACCTAATTGGTGAAACTGCCATGAGACGTCCGCGCGGGCGGAAGCAGCAACGAGTGGTTTTGGCCCGGAGCGAGTTGAATTTTTGCATGCATCGCGCCGTCGAATGGGTGTAGCGGCGTGCTGTGCATTGACCGCGCAGCGCGGTAATAGCAAGCTGGAAGCGGTAGCAGGTGACAGCATAGAGGAGCTTGGTTGAGAATCTTATGAAACAACGTGTACGCCTACTCGCGGTCGCCGGGTTGAGCCTGTGCACAGTTTTCTGTGCCCGCGCGCAGTCCGCGGCTTACGTTGACACAGAGGAAAAGGTTTACGTTCGTGCTGGGCTTGGCCCTGTGTTTGTGCAGGACAACAGGCTTGTCGAGTTCGGCGGGCCTGACCGCGCGGACGTCGAGTATAATGTCGGGGTCGCGGCGTCCGCCGCAATCGGATGGCAATTCATGCGTGACTTCGCTGCCGAGTTCGAGTTCGGCGGCATGACAGCGGAAATCGAATCTGCGGAAGGATATTACTCCTACGACTCGTACCTGGGCCACATGCCGTTCATGCTGAACCTTGTGTATTCGCGCGAGCGCTCAGGAAGCCGCATCACACCGCACGTAGGCGCAGGATTGGGCGGTGCAATTACGCTGTTCGACACGGACGGCTTCGGCAATGGCGGAGCGGTAGTGTTCGGCGAAGAAAGCGACGCCGTATTCGTGTGGCAAGTGTTTGGCGGCGCGCGGATCGAGCTTGTCCCGGATGTGGCTTTGGACCTGAGCTACAGGTATTTCTGGGCCGATGAGAGTTCGTTCAGTTATCCGCCAGCACACCCCTGGTTCGGACCGCACCTGAGGGTCGGGTTCTCAGGCATCCGCGCGCACATGCTTATTGCGTCGGTGCTGATAAAGTTTTAGCGGCGCAGTTGTGCGGCTTGTACAGGCTGCGTCGGCATTTTTGTCAACGCTGTGGCATGCGCGCAGAGCTCGGCTCAGGTGCAGGGACCACAACCGGTTTGCTCTTTTTGCAGATTTCGGCCTAAATCGGCGCGCCGATGAAACGTGTCTATGCCGTAGCGACCAATCTGTTCCCGTTGTGGGTGCTGGCTGGCGGCGCGCTGGCGCTGGTCAAGCCCGGGGTGTTCACATGGTTCAGCGGCGAATTCATCACATGGGGGCTGGCAGTAATTATGCTCGGCATGGGCATTACGCTGAGCATTGACGATTTCAAGGCCGTGCTCAGGGTGCCCACAGGTGTAGCAGCCGGGTTTGCCGGCCAGTACCTGATCATGCCGTTGCTCGGCTGGGGCATCGCGCGGCTATTCAGGCTCGAGCCGGCGTTCGCCGTAGGCCTGATCCTCGTGTCATGCTGTCCCGGAGGTACAGCTTCGAACGTGGTAACGTATCTGGCGCGCGCAAATGTAGCGCTGTCAGTGCTGATGACCATGTGCTCGACATTTGGTGCGATTGTAATGACGCCGATGCTGACGAAATGGCTGGCTGGGACATATGTGCCGGTGGACGCGTGGGGGCTGTTCTTGAGCACGGTCAAGATTGTGCTTGCGCCGCTTGTGCTCGGGCTGAGCCTGCATCATTTCGCCCCCCGGTTTGTGAAGCTTGTGCTCCCGGTCGCGCCGCTGGTATCGGTGCTGACTATCACAATGATTTGTGCCAGTATCATCGGCGCCAGTGCCGAAGCGTTGAAGCGTGCAGGCGCCGCTTTGTTGCTCGCCGTCTTCTCGTTGCATACAGGCGGGTTTTTGCTCGGTTACGCGTTCGCGCGCCTGCTCGGATTCAACCGTACAGACTGCCGCACCATCTCGATAGAAGTCGGAATGCAGAACTCTGGTCTGGGCGCAGCGCTCGCACAGAAGCATTTCCCACAGATGCCGCTTGCGCCGCTACCGTGCGCGTTGTCAGCGACCTTCCATTCTGTGATTGGCAGTCTGCTCGCCGGCGTGTGGCGGATTAGCGCCAGCCGGAGCGACGAGGCTCGGACTAGCTAATACAAGCGTAGCGGCGGAGCATGCCAATGTGGTAGGATATGCGCTCTATCCGAGCGTGATAACTTCGCCGTCGGAAGGGACACAGTGCGGTATATCCGGCAACAGCCGCGCGAGAAGTTTCCGCGTGGCAGGCAGAGCTGACCAGTACGAACGCGCCAGATGCACAAATGCGACCCGCTTGATCTTTTGGCCGCTGAGCACGGCGCAGACCTGTTGTGGCGTAAAATGCGCCAGCTCACAAATCAACAAGTCGAGCGGCTTGTCCAGCAGCACGCGGAGGTCGTCGGGACTGCCGAGGTCGGAGCTGTGGCCGATGCGTAACCCGCGGGATTCGATCAGGAACAGGTACGAGACGAGCCGGCGCGTCGGCTTGAGTCCGCGCCGCTTTTCGAGCTCGACCAGGTGCGTGCTTTCAAATGGGGTGACTTTCACCTCGCCGATTCGGATCGGTTTGCCGGCCCGGAGCGGCCTCAGGTGCAACTTGTACGGTAGCAACGGCTGATAGAGGGTCGCTTCCTTGAGCACTGCGCGGACTGGCTCGAGTGCGTGCGCCGGGAGGTACAGCCGTAGCGGCTTGGTCCGGCCCTCGACCCACATGCCCTGGAGCAGCATGAGCAGTCCGCCGAAGTGGTCTGCGTGTAGGTGCGACAGCACAATTGCTTCCGGTGCGTCAAAGCTCAACCCGCTGAGTTTGTATGCGCGGCACACAGGCTCACCGGCATCGAGCACGAAGCATGCGTTCCCGAGCCGATAGACGTAGGCGGAATGGTTCCTGTCCGCGCTTGGCCAGCCATCTCCGACGCCCAGGCAAATGACAGAGTCGTTTCGCATCACTCGCTTAAGTTAGCCCGACCGCGCAGTTTTTGTAATGCAGTATTTTGAACTCGGGCTGGTCGAGGATGACCCCGACAAGCTTGAACTGGTGCTCGAACGGCGGGAAAAAAGCATCACCTTCAACCACGCGCTTGATCACCGTCAGGTACAGCTCGGAGCACAACGGGAGCGCGTGTCGGTACACTTCCGCCCCACCGCAAATGAACACTTCGCGGCCGGGGGCAAGCTCAGCCAGCTCGGTCAGGCTTTGGATCGTGAGCGCGCCAGCGTGTTTGAACCCAGATCGGCTCAATACAACGTTGATGCGATCAGGCAGCGGCTTGCCCAATGCCTCGAATGTTTTGCGGCCCATGACGACCACATGCCCGGTGGTTTTGCTCTTAAACCACTTGAAGTCTTCGGGCACATGCCACGGGAGCCTGCCTCCGGCACCGATCACGCGGTTAAGTGACATCGCCGCAATTGCCTTCCAAGGTCTGGCAATGCGAACACTTTCTGCGCGCGAGTCGTCGTTCATGATGTGATTCCGCGTGCTGCTGGCGTGGAACTCACACCGCTACCGGCGCTTTGATCGCCGGCCACGGATCGTACCCGATCAGCTCGATGTCTTCAAACTTGAAGTCACGGATATTCTTCACAGCCGGGTTCAGACGTACCTTCGGCAGTGGACGCGGCGTGCGGCTCAATTGAAGCTTCGCCTGCTCGACGTGGTTGCTGTACAAATGCAGGTCACCGAAGCTGTGAATGAATTCGCCCGGCTTCAATCCGCACACCTGAGCGACCATCATTGTCAATAGCGAATAGGAAGCTATGTTGAACGGCACGCCGAGGAATATGTCGCCGCTGCGCTGGTACAGGTGGCAACTGAGTTCGCCGTCCTGCACGTAAAACTGGAACAACACGTGGCATGGGGGCAAGGCCATCTGGTCGAGTTCGCCAGGGTTCCATGCCGTGACGACGAGCCTGCGGCTGAGCGGGTTCGTTTTGATCTCCTCGATGACCCAGTCGATCTGGTTGATCGAGCGGCCGTCGGCTGTGCGCCAGTCGCACCATTGCGCGCCGTAGATGCGGCCGAGGTTGCCATCCTTGTCCGCCCACTCGTCCCAAATCGTCACGCCGTGCTCGTGCAAGTATTTGATATTCGTGTCGCCGCGCAAGAACCACAGCAGCTCGTGAACGATTGATTTGAAGTGCATCTTTTTTGTTGTCAGCAGGGGGAAACTGTCGCGGAGCGACACGCGCAGTTGCGCGCCGAAGACCGAATAGACCCCTGTGCCGGTCCGGTCCGGCCTGAACTTGCCGCGTTCCAATACGAACTGTAACAGCTCAAGGTACTCTTTCACAGGCGACCCGGCAGTCGGGCGAATCAAGTTAAGGAACTCCGGCTCAGTTTCAAGCACATGGAGTTGCGCGATGCCGGAACGCGGCCGGGCTGTATGGAAGCATCCCCAAGCGCCGATCAGCCGGCCCCGGCGCGCCGGCCTCATATTTTGTCGAGTTTGGTCACGCCGAGTTTCTCCGCCACGGCATCTATCAAATTTGCTCCGACGCGCTGCATGAGCCGACGCCGCTGGGCCAGCACCCACCAGTAGATTGGAACCAGCACCAGTGAAACGAAAGCCCAGCGCGTGGTTCCGGCGCATAGGCCAAGGAATACCACGATGAAACTACCCAGCCCGAGCCATATCGCCCTGGCCGAGAACGTGCTACGCGGCCTGAGCCTGCACCGGAGCACGCGCCTGTTGGCTCCATGCTCCTCAGCCACGGTTATAAGTTCCAGACGGATCAACCTATCTCCCCCGATCTCGATGTCGTAGTTGCTCCAGCCTGAATCGGTCCGGTACGGCCAGCCGCGCAGCTCGAGTTCGCGGATGATGGCCCCGATTAACTCGTACCGCGTCAGGTTACGTTCGGTCCAGTAGCTGACGGTCTCGGGCGCAGGCTCGAGCGGGCGCGCCGCCACAGCTTCAAACACGCCCGGCCCGATTATTCGTGCCGGGGTGCGTACCCGGCCTTCGTACCTGCCCAACCCCCGCGCAAGCGGCTGGAGGAAATGCAGCAGCGCCACCATCGGCCGCGACCACCACCTGAGCTTTTCCCTGGGGATAGTTGCGCGTGCGCCAGCCAGCACACACACCCCGACTGAGAGTGCGAGGCTCGCCAGTGCCAGTGGCCAAACCCATGCGAGCAGGGCCGACATGACCACCAGCGGCAGGGTTACAAAAACGTGGTATTCCGGCGAGGCGCAGACCATAAGCGGATCGAGTTGGAAGCCGCCGTACAGCGTCTGGAACATGCCGGTGGCGAACCTGCCGTGATAGATCAGGGCTCGTCCCAACTGCGCGCGTGTCAGGGCCGTGCCGTAGATACGCCCGCGCCATGTGCACGCGCCTGTAAAGTTGAAATGCTCCGGGTGCTTTTCCATGAGTATCGCCTCGGCCCGGCCGTATCCGTACTGTTGCCTTAGGTACTCGCCTATTGTTGCGCGGCGGTGGTGCCAAACGACTGCAGCGGGGCTGAACCCGATTTTGAACCCGGCCTGGCGCAGGCGCCAGCACAAGTCCACGTCGTCGCCTGCCTGCCTGAACACAGGGTCGAATCCGCCGACAGCAAGCAGCGCATGCTTGTAAAACGCCATGTTGCATCCCGGGACATGCTCGGCTTCGCGGTCGCTCAACAGTACGTGTGCCGGCCCGCCGGGCGACGCCATCACGGCCGTAGCGATTGCCGAATCTTCCGGAGGCGGAATGTTCGGCCCACCCGCACCGGCAAACTCGCCTTGGACGAGCGCCCCGACAAGATGATACAGCCAGTCTTCATCTGCGCGGCAGTCCGCGTCGGTAAAAGCCACGATTTCGCCGGTTGCAGCAGCGATTCCGGTGTTCCGCGCTGCGCCCAGGCCCAGATTTTCATTGTGCCGAATGTATTTGATCTGGGGGTAGGCCCGCGCGATGTCGGGCGTGCCGTCTGTCGAGCCGTCATCAACGAGGATTACTTCGTAGTCCGGGTAATTCAGCCGGGCAAGTGAGTCTAGGCACGCGCGGAGCGTGTGCGCGCTGTTGTAACTTGCGACCAGCACCGACACGCGCGGCGTACGCGGTAGCGGGAAATACGGCGCGGCGCGGAACTGCTTCTGGATCACCCAAAACGAATCCTTGGGCTGTCGAGCTGCAGTGGTTATGCCCATTTGCCAGTCTTCGACCTGCCGGCCGTTCCGCACCCATTCATCTGTGAAACTGAACACGATCAGCCCGGCGACGCCGCCGCGGAACGCCGCCTCAATCTGCCAGTTGAAAAACTCGCATCGTGCAGGTTCGCCCTCGCGTAGCGAGTCCATGCCCACCTCGCCCAATACGAGTGGTTTGTCGCCAGCGAGCACCTGTAACCGGGCGAGGTAATTCTCGAAAGGCTCGCGCCGGTATAGAAACAGGTTAAAGCACACGAAGTCCGGTGCCTGCGGCTGAAGGAACTCGGTCGGCGGGTAGTTCGCAAACGTGCAAAGGCAGTGCGGGTCGATGTCTTTTGCCACCGCGACCAGCTCATCAATGAACCGCTCGACTTTGCGCGCACCGCTCCAGCGCACAATGTCTGGCGGAATCTCGTTTACTACGCTGTAGGCGAATACCGCCGGATGCCCAGCGCAACTGCGCACTGCGTTCCGGATAGCGTTGCGTGCCGCAGATTTTTCCGCAACCGAGTCCAGAAAACACACATGCTTGTTCCATGGAATGTCAACAAAAACTTTGAGCTTGTGCGCTGCTGCGAGGTCGAGGAACCACAGCGGCGGCGGTGAATAGACACGTACCACGTTCGCGCCTAGCTCGGTTATTTGTTTGAGGTCGCGCGTCGTCTGGTCCGGTGGAGCGAATGGGCCCGGGTACCCACGGCTGCCGAGCGGGCCGTAGGCAACACCTTTGATGTGGAACCTTTTGTCGCCGAGCCGGAAAAATTTCCCGTCAACTTTGACTCGCGACTCAACTGGTTGGACTGCACCCATGCCCTTCGTTAGACGGGCCCACGTACCGATTTAATCATGCGGCTGGGTCCATGCGGACTCGTCGTGCTGTGACTGCAATGATTTGGCGCCCGCGTATCATTTCACTTCTAGGTCTATGCCGAGCCGTTCCAGAGTCGTTCCCTCAGCCAGACTAAGCTGTGCAAGCGCCTTATTGTAGTTATTTACTGCCTGAATCTCATTTGCGCGCGCGGCTGTCAGGTCGCGTTGCAATTGCAACACGATATATGTGGTGCTCTTGCCGCTTTGGAGCTTCTTTTGTTCGGCCTCAAGAGCGGCCTCGGCGTACTCACGCGCCTTGCGCGTCGCAGCCACGCGCTCGTAGCTCGATTGCGCCTGACGTATCGCGTCGTCTATCTGAACCATGATGTCGCGTTCGAGCGCTTTGAGGCTGAGCATTGCCTGCTCGACTGCAGCTTTGCTGGCGCGGTAGTTGTTCCGCGCGGTGATGTTTCCCAGGGGGATACTGAATTGTCCGCCTATGTAGTAAAACGGCTGTTCGCGCCGGCGAATATCCTCGAACACACCGCTGAACTCTGCCGTCGAGCCTGCGTACCCGCCTCCAGCCACAACGTCCAACTGCGGAAAAAGCTGGTTGTAGTCATACTTGAGTTGGATGCCTGCCGACTCGAGGTTCAGTTTTGCCTGAAGTATTTCCGGCCGCCGTGTCAAGCCGCGCGTCCAGCTTAGTTGCCTGTCGAAGACCTGCACTGGCGCATCGAGCACGCCGACCGGCTCGGGAACGATATCCGCCCATTCAGAGTATTCGGGTGCAATTAGCTTCTTGAGCTGGTGACCTTGAATTGCGAGCGTGTTCCGCGCGGTGATTAAGTCGGCCCTGATCGCTGCCGCCTGCGCTTCGGCTTGTTGCTCGTCAAGCGGCGCCATGGTGCCGACCTCGACGCGTTTCCGATTTTCTTCAACCAGCCGTAACGCCAGCTCGAGCGCTTTCTCCTGTACCTTGACTTGCTCGCGCATGGCTATCAGGTCGTAGTACGCTTGCTCGACCTGTGTGACCGTGCGCATGATGGCCAACCTGAGGCCCAGCTCGGAGGCCTTAAGTCGGTTCCTCGCAATGCGGATAGCAAGCCGTGGCTGGTCTATCCAAAAGTTTTTTAGAAGGGGCTGCGCCACCTCGGCTGCGACCTGGCCTGCGCTAGTAGAGTAGAACCTCGGCACAACCTGCATCAGGTTGGTGTCGAACCGGTACGCTTTTCCGTCGGTATCGGTTGCAGTCGCGCTTAGCGT
>JANWZY010000419.1 GCA_025061935.1 Verrucomicrobiia bacterium | reverse complement strand
TCAAGTCAGGAAAATAACCACCGGTTGCCGTTACCGCAACTGCGCCGATCAAGCGCGAAGGCGCACGACCAATGGACCTTAATCAGTTTAGGCAGGTCCCCGGGTCTGTCCTGTTTGGACTCTAGGAAAAAATCCGCGTGGGCTCGCCCCGCAACTCGGCGCAAGCCGCTTCTGCCGTTTGCTATGCTTGATGGGTTTTACCCGCGTTGGACCGGCGGCGGCATTGGTAGCGGGTCGTCGCGCGTCGGCATGGGCGGGTACTCAGGCAAGCCGATATTCGACACAAGCTCGGCTATCTTAACTGCGCGGCCAGTAACAATCGACTTGTTTGCTGCCACTCCGGTCAGGATTGACCAAGCCCCGCTACGATGGTCTGCAGCGCGTAAATATTTGTCTGCAGGTTTTTCCGGGAGGAACAGGTCGTCGAGCATGACCTTGTCTCCCCCGCCATGTGCGCCTTCGCCTTTCCAGACTTCGACCTCATAGGGCGAACCGCGTAATGGGTAGATCCGGATGTATGTGCTGCCCGCTTTGATCGTGCCGGGGGCCGTGCCGTCGCCGCTAATGTAAACCTGTTCTTGCATGCCGTGCTCGATCTGGCCTTTGGTCCCGTTAAACCTGATGGTATAGCCTTCCCAAGCATTGAATGCGTTGAGCGTGTAGCACAAAGTTGTGCCTGTGTCGTAAGTCACGAGCACGTTCATCGTGTCTTCGATATCAATGTCTGGCCTGAACACGCATCGGTCGCGGAAGTAACCATCGTATTTCTCGTTGTCGAGATAGAGCTCTTTGAGGTTTTTATTGGCGGTCAGGTCGAGACAGAACGTGCATTTCTGTTTTTCTGGGCAAGTGAGGCACCGCTCATGATGACTTTGCAGGCCCAGGCGCTTGGCCATTTTCGGTGTGTAGAACTCGCGTTTGCCTGTGGCCATAACAGAGACCGGCACAGCCGACAACCACCAGTTGACTAGGTCGAAGTGGTGTGTGGCCTTGTGCACCAGCAGGCCACCCGATTCCGCTTTTTGGCTGTGCCAGCGTCTGAAATAATCTGCCCCATGATGCGTATTTAGCAGCCATTGGAAATCCACTGAAAGGACTTCGCCGATCACGCCGCTCATTAGCAGCTCTTTGATCTGTGTACGTGGGGGAGAATACCGATAGTTGAACGTGACGCGGCAACGGCGGCCGGTCTTGCGAACCGCGTTCAAGATAGCCCGACACTTTTTCTCATCTATAGTCATTGGCTTTTCTGTGATCACGTCGCAACCGAGCTCCATTGCGCGCACTATGTAGGCGTCGTGGGCCGAGTCTTTGGTGGTCACGATGACTGTGTCGGGCCGCGTCTCGCGTATCAT
>JANWZY010000418.1 GCA_025061935.1 Verrucomicrobiia bacterium | reverse complement strand
GACTTGGAGTTTTTTCATACTATGCAGTGTAACTCTTATTTGGTGCCACTGTCAGTGTACAAATGCGCTGGCGGAGTGTCACTTGCTCCGCAATGTTGCAGTCTACGTGCAGGTCTAGCACGTGCACGCCGTATACGCTTTTGTCGTATTTGCTCCGAGACCAAGCCAGCAGCGGGTGACCGTACTTATCCAGTGCCAACCGTTTTGTCCACGGTGTGAAGTCCACAGTCCAGATTTCGACTGTGTGGTTGAACAACACGTATTTAACCGCGTAGCCGAGCGCGGCCCACCACGTAGTCCACACAGCGAGCGGGCCGTGGCCGCGCTTGGGCTTAAGCACTTTCCCAGGATACAATTTGCCCCAGTCTAGCTCAGTAGTAGGCGAACAGTATTCATTCTCGTCGTACCGGACAAAAACGCGGTATGCAGTAGTCGGCGGTAACTTGGCTAAGTACGGGTGGAACACGATTACGGTTTTGTTGTACTTGACTTTGCACGGTTTAAGTCCGTGCTTGTAGGTACTACAATCGAGCAGAATTCGCAATAACGCGCGCCACGATTGAGCAACTCGAGCGCGACCGCGTGGGATTGGGATTGGGTTGTTCATAATTGTACGGGATTAGTCGTTTGTGTCTTTTAACACCAGTTTAGCTATTGTATCCAAGCATTTTTCTGCGTAGCGCAATTCGTCTGTAATACGCGTGAATGCATATTTTATTTCTTCTATTGATTCGTTTAATTCATTTTCGTGCGTCCATGCTTCGACCCATTCATGATGCGCGCGCAGTATCTCAAAAAGTTGCCGTGCAGTCTCGAACCTAGGTGGGTTGGATTTGAACGCGGCAAGTGTATCCTCGCTTAACTGTAATAAAGGCAGCCAGAACAGATCGAACTTACGCTTGATGACGTATTCGGAGTTCTGTAGCCGGATTTCGTATCCTAGAGCTGTGGCGGAATTAATAAATGCCGCCACTTCGTTATCCGGCAGCTCGACGTAATCCAGGTGCGATATAGGGAACCGCGCCATGCCGAATTTATCATATAGCCACTGCGCAGTCCGCGCAGCGTCCTCAGGATAAACAATCGGTTCGATTTTGATGTTGAACGTTATCTTCATATGCGTTGTTCCTCGATGTGCGTGTTCATCTACCTAAAATGCATCAAGGTGTTGACGCTTAATTCAGTCCACAGCGCATCGTTATAAGTCTTGCTGTCTAAAAACCCTTATCAATACTGCACAAAATTAATCGTGTGCAAATTTAGTAAGTTGACTTGGTTGCATCCCAGTATGAGTTTGCACAGATTAGAAAGTCGGCCAAACTGCCCGCACCGGACTGAGACAGGCCAGTGCGCACGAACAAGGCAGT
>JANWZY010000417.1 GCA_025061935.1 Verrucomicrobiia bacterium | reverse complement strand
TTCCAAAATTTTTGTCCCACCTGGGACAAAAATTTTGGAGTGCCCAGAAACTGTAATGGCCTGGTCCGCGCACGGCGCTGGCCGCGGCCGGTCATTGTGCCGCGGCACCGCTTCTGGGGCGTACCGCAGTTGTTTAACCGGCTCGATATGGCAGCGCTGGATCAACAGGCGCGCGAAGTGGTAGCAGACCAGTACTCGAAACGGGCCGAGTCGAGACTGACGCATCCGTTGCTGTTGCGGCGGTACGCTAGAGTGTGCGGACTGATGCCAGCCCGAGTTTCAAAACCCGTTTACTCGCGCCGCTTCGTGTCAATGATGATTGTCACCGGGCCGTCGTTGGTGAGCGTGACCTTCATGTCCGCGCCGAACACGCCCGATTGGACAGGCTTGCCGAGGTCTTGAGCAAGCCGCGCAATGAAAGCCTCGTAAATTGGCACAGCCTTCTCGGGCTTGGCCGCGAAACTGTACGATGGCCGGTTGCCCTTCTTCGTGCTCGCAAACAGGGTGAACTGGCTGACCACCAAAATTTCGCCGCCGATGTCCTGGACAGACAGGTTCATTACACCGGCTTGGTCAGGGAAGATGCGGAGCCGGACAATTTTGCCGCTGAGCCATTCGATGTCTTCTGGTCCGTCGGCGTCCTCGACGCCGACAAGCACAAGCAGGCCGCGCCCAATGGCGGCATGCGTCTGGCCGGCGATGGCGACCGAAGCCGAAGAAACCCGTTGAATGACAGCGCGCACAGCTAGCCCCCGGTCGGCGGTTCGACACCCAACACCTCACGAAGTGCTGCCTGGTAAGCCTCAAATGCAGCTTTACCGAAACAAACCAAGTACACTTTTGCCAGCGCCGCGCTCGATTTTAGAAACGCAGCCGTCTCGCGGACAGCAATGCGCGCGGCGCGGTCCATCGGGAACCCGTACGCGCCGGTGCTGATTGCCGGGAACGCGATCGTCTTGATCCCGTGATGTTCGGCCAGGGCAAAACAACTCCGGTAACATTTGGCCAACAAATCGTCTTCGCCCTTCGTCCCCCCGTGCCACACCGGGCCGACGGTGTGTATGACCCATTTGGCTGGCAACCGGTAGCCTTTGGTTATTTTCGCCTCGCCGGTGTTGCACCCGCCGAGCTTGGCGCATTCTTCGCGCAGCTCCGGCCCGGCCGCGCGGTGGATCGCGCCGTCCACACCGCCGCCGCCGAGCAAAGTCGGGTTGGCCGCGTTCACAATCGCGTCAACGGCGAGCTTGGTTATGTCGCCTTCGATGATTTCGATCCGGTCTTTGACGGGAATCGTTCCCATTTCACGCTCATCAGAATTCGGGGTCGGATCATACCACTCGATACGCGCAAAGACGAGCCTGGGTTTCGGTACGGC
>JANWZY010000416.1 GCA_025061935.1 Verrucomicrobiia bacterium | reverse complement strand
CCTCGATCCGGTTGATAAACCCGGCTGTGGCGCGCGCGACTTCGAGCAGGTTGAACGGCGGTTCGCAACTGACAACATCGCCGTCGCGCAGCGGCGCATCCGTGTTTGTGCCCTGCACAATTGTGACATATTGGTCACCCAAGAAGCCCGACTGCTCGATGTAAAACTTTGCGTCCCGGAACACGGGGATATGCTTGACCAACCGCAGCGTCACGGTCACGGTACGGCCATCTGGAGCGAGCCTGATTGCGGACACCGTGCCGACTTGCACGCCTGACATCAGGACTGCCGCGCCGCGTTTCAACCCGCCCACGTTGCTTGTGCGCATCTGCACATTGTACGTTTGCAGGTTTAGCGAGACGCCTTTGCTGAACAAAATGACCAGCGCAACCAGCAGCGCCAAGCCCACTGCCACAAACAAGCCGACTTTTCGCTCGAGCGTGGTCGGATTCACCGCTTAGAAATAAACCTCTTTGGGGTTCGACACGCCGTCAATGAACTGCCTGACCACCGGGTCTGTCGAGGCAAAAAACTCGTCCGGCGCGCCCGAAGCGTAAATTCGCCCGTCGTGCAACATCAGTATCCTATGGGCCAGGCACCGCGCACTGCGCATGTCGTGCGTCACAACCACTGTTGTCACCCCTAGCCTGTCGCGCACGCGCAGGATGAGCTGGTTAATGCTATCAGCCACGATCGGGTCCAGGCCCGTGGTCGGCTCGTCGTACAGCACGATCTCGGGCTTGTAAACAATAGCACGGGCCAGGCCGACACGTTTGCGCATGCCGCCGGACAACTCGGCCGGCTTCTTGTTTTGTATGCCGGGCAGGTCCACCATTTCGAGCACTTCTGCCACGCGCCGTTCGATTTCAGACTGCGAGATAGTCCGGTCGTGCCTGAACGCGAACGCAATGTTTTCGGCCACAGTCAGCGAATCGAACAAGGCTGCGCCTTGGAAAACCATGCCAAAGCGTTTGCGCACGCGCATCAGTTGACGCTCGTCCATTGTTGAAATGTTTTCGCCAGCCACCCACACCTCACCCGAGTCCGGCCGCAACAGCCCTATGAGAAGTTTGAGCAACACGCTCTTGCCGCTGCCGCTACGGCCAATTATGACTACCGACTCGCCGCGCGCGATACTGAAGCTCACCCCGTCGAGCACAACATGCCCGTTGAAGCTTTTCTTCAGCTCCCGCGCCTCGAGCATCGCAGGCTCTGTGTGGCTCATAACACACCCAGTAGCTTGCCGAGCGTAAGCGTCAGGAAAAAGTTCGCAATCAGGATCGTTATGGACGAGTACACTACCGCCTCGGTCGTGGCGCGGCCGACGCCCTCGGCGCCCTCGCCGCAGTTCATTCCTTTGTAGCAGCCGATGATGGCTATT
>JANWZY010000415.1 GCA_025061935.1 Verrucomicrobiia bacterium | reverse complement strand
TCCGGCACCTGCCGCACATGAGCCGCTAAGCTTTGCCGTTCCTGGCAGTAGAAGTGCTCAGCAATGTAGTCCATGTAATCAGCGCAATTTTGAAGCAGGCCGCGGCTCCACGGCCCGGCGTCGCCAGATGCGTAACAAAGGATGCGTGGATCAACTTCGCGCATTTTTTCTACCACCCAGTTGTGTTTGAGCACGTAATGTTCAAGCCGCATGTGCCCGAGTTGCCAGCGCCCCCACATTTCGTTCCCGACGCACCAGTGTTTGACATTAAACGGTTCGGGTGCGCCGTTGGTGGCGCGGCACCAGCCCCAGAACGTGTTCGTCGGCCCATTGCAGTACTCGACTAGCGCTGCGGCCGAGTGCGCGTCGCCAAAGCCCGTATTAACCGTAACCAACGGCTCGGTATTCAGAAGTCGGCAAAATCTGATGTACTCGTGGAGGCCGAAATCATTCGGTTCGACACCTGTCCAGGCAGGATTTTTCCGCGGCGGGCGGCGGTCCCGCTCGCCTATGCCGTCGCGCCAGTCGTAACCGCTGACGAAGTTGCCGCCCGGCCACCTGTAAATAGGCGCATTAAGTTCTTTGAGCAAAGCGAGTGTATCAGCGCGCATGCCTTCGATGTTGTCTGCGGGCATAAGTGAGACTGTTCCGACAAGGGCCGTGCCGGAAATAACTCGCAGCTCGAACATTGCCTTGTCAGTTGTTGCGCCGGCGGTGAATTCGAACGGGAATCTCCGGTACTCAGCTCCAATCTGATCGACTTTCACTGTTTGGCGGTCGGCCGGGCCATCGCCCCACACCAGGGCAAGCTCGATGGCGGTCGGGCCGGGCTGAGCGGCTTTTAACCATGCGTAGCCTGTGTATTTCTTGGCTTTGGTGACGCCAAGGTCGAGCTGCCGAATGCCTGCGCCTGCGCGAATCTGTGGGGTGTGCCTGCCCACAAACGGCTGGTTCGTTGTCATGGTTACCGATTCGGCTGGCCCAATGATTTGCCATGGCGACGCGCCTATGATCGGAAACGGTTGGTTGGTGAGTCCGGTGTATGGCCTATAATCTGCCGTAATTGGGTAATAAAACTTCCTGTCTTCGAGCATCTCGGCCCAAATGCCGCCGTAAATACACCTTCCCAAATGCTCGATGAATTGGCCGTAGATGTAAACCGGGATGGGTTCCTTCACTCTGCCTGCGTCAATCGTGATCCGAGCCGGTGACGCGTTGGTGCTCTGCGGCTGTTTACGCACAAGTTCGAGCCTCAAATCGTCGTACCACGCCTTGCCTGTGGCTAGTCCCCAGCCGCCAAATAAGCAGTTTACTTGTATGCTTGTAAGGTCTTCTGTGTCGAATTCGACCTCGACACGTGTCCACTCTTTGGTACCTGTAACAGCT
>JANWZY010000414.1 GCA_025061935.1 Verrucomicrobiia bacterium | reverse complement strand
AGCCGTTTCAACGGCTTTCTGGCATAGTGCTAAAGCCGCTGAAGCGGCTTTGTGGTCGGCTTGACCAGCATTCACCGGGCTGAAGCCCGGTGCTAATAAAACGAGTGTGCAATATCCGGGCTAGCCGCGTTTCCAGTGCTTGAGGCTAACCTGGTCAAAGCCAAAAAGGGCGGTAGGCATATAGCGCGCCGTGCCAACCGCGCATACAAACAGTCTCAAGTCCGGACACCAAACTGTGGCGCGTGTCGGTTGTATCTTTCGGAACTCTGGTGTTGAGCGTGTGCCGTTGCTGTTATCTGCCACTCAGGGTCTGGCTACGGTCGCTAGTGCCTTACGGTGCTCGAGATGTGTTAAAGTGCGAGGCCGGTCGGGGCCACAGGTCCAAATGGCCCGGCGTGTTTGGCCTGCGCTTTTAGTAGCGTGGCTACGCGACAGCACTAGTAGCTACGTTGGTGAGAAGCTTGGCAGCCACAGGATTGCAGACCCCATGCTGGCTGCGGTTTTACAACCGCAGCTACGGTTGCGACCCTGCACATGTTGTGATCGCTCACTCGGCAAGCTTAGCAAGGCCTTTGCCCGGGCGAATCGCCCAGTACCGGTTCAGCCGACTTCAATAAAGGCCAGGGTTGGCAAGAGTCAATGCGTAGTCTTGGAGGGGTTAACCGCGGCGTAACCTAGCTGAGAGTGCGGTATCAAAGTCGGGCATGGCTCGGATGGTGAAATATGCCGATAATGGTTTCACGCTGCTAAAGCTCATCCGGCTTTTCGGTTGTTTGACCGGTCGTGCTCACCATGACAATCTGCTGGCTAAGGCCTTGTTCCTGCTCAAAAGCGTGGCCGGGCCATGGGCTACACGATGCCCAGGGTTTTTTTGCCACAGACCACCCAGGCCCTTGCACACGCTGCGGCGTTCGTCGCCGATCAAAAGAATGGGTTGGATCGCTTTTCCTCACCCACGGTGGTGACCGGGCCGTGTCCCGGGCAAATTAGGGTGTCATCTGGCAACGTCAGTATTTGCTCGCTGACAGATTGCCTGGCTTGGGTCCACGAGCTGAACCCCCAACCGATTGAGCCGGCAAACAGCGCGTCGCCGACGATTGCCACCGCGGGTGGGTCACCCGGCCAGTTTTCGATTATGTACGTAACCGCGTCTTCGGCGTGTCCGGGCGTGAGCCGTGTGCTTATTTTGAGTCGCCCGAGCATGATTACCGGACTTGCTCCCCGGGCCTGGGCGGGGTAACGCAGGCCCGGCCATGAATAAACCTGTGCAAGTGGGAAACTTGCTCGGATCCGGTCTAGTGCAGCGACGTGATCTCGGTGTGAGTGAGTCACAAAGATGTATTTAAGTTCGAGCCGGTTCCGTTGCAGCACATCTATCGCCGGCTCTGCTTGCCACCCGGGATCGAACAGGGCAGCGACCGAGGCTGATT
>JANWZY010000413.1 GCA_025061935.1 Verrucomicrobiia bacterium | reverse complement strand
TTTGTTGGAATGCGCCGGAGCCGGTGGCCGAGGCAGTGCGTAGTGGCCCAGCTTGATTGTGGCAGGCGCGCAATGGGCGCAGTTCTGCATCTTTGTTCACTTGAACAGTCGTTTCGCCTTTTCGAAGAAACTGCGCGCAAGCGGGTGCACGCGTTCGTCGCAAAGTGCGGCGAATTCTTGCAGCTTGGCTTTTTGCGCAGCGTTCAGGTGTGTGGGTACCTCGAGTTTGACCCGCACGAGCAGGTCGCCGGCGCCGTGCCCGTGCAGGCTTTTTATGCCTTTGCCTTTGAGCCTGAAAACCGTGCCGGGTTGCGTGCCGGGTGGAACATGTATGGTGGCCTTTCCGTCCAGGGTTGGTATCTCGATTTCTGCGCCGAGCGCAGCCTGGACGAAGCTGATGGGCACTTCGCAAACCAGGTCGTCGCCGTCGCGCTGGAATATCTCATGTGGCTTGACGTGGATGACCACGTATAAGTCGCCGGGGGGCCCGCCGCGTAGGCCGCACTGGCCGTTGCCGGGTAAGCGCAGGCGCGTGCCTGTGTCCACCCCTGCTGGTATTTTGAGCTTAACCTTGCCCGAACGCATTTGACGGCCTTCACCGCGGCATGCGCGACAGAGCCGGTCAACTGTACGGCCTGCGCCGCCACAGCGTGGGCAGGTCTCAGCTATGTTGATGAATCCGCCGAGTGTGCGCCGGATCTGCCCATGTCCAGCGCATGCGGCACAGGGTCGGAGCCGCGCACCCGGTTCGGCGCCGGAGCCGCGGCATTCGGTGCATGTTTCCAGCCTTTGAATTGTTATCTCTTTTTCGCAGCCGCGCGCGGCTTCTTCAAACGAGATTTCGAGGTCGTAACGTATGTCTTCGCCGGGTTGGGGCCGGGTCGGGTCGTACCTGCCGGCGCCGAAGATGTCCTCGAAGATGCCGTCGAGTCCCGAGCCGAATACTTCGCGGAATATCTCGAACGGGTCATGGAACGGGCCATAGGTGTGAGCACCTACCCGCGCGCGCGGGTCGAATGCAGCATGGCCGTAGCGGTCGTAGGCGGCGCGTTTTTCAGGATCGCTCAGGACTTCGTATGCTTCGCCAATTTCTTTGAATTTTTCCTCAGCGGTTTTGTCTCCGGGGTTGCGGTCAGGGTGGTACTGGAGTGCCAGCCTGCGATACGCTTTTTTGATTTCGTCCGGTGTCGCGTCGCGGCTGACGCCTAGCACTTCGTAATAGTCGCGCTTGGCCATTTGGCTCATGCGGTTTGGCTGTGTTCAACCCCTGGATTGGTAGTTTGGATCGGCTCTGTAGCTGGTTGGTCGGGTTGCTGTGCAGCGGGTTTCCGGGCCACGATGACCCCGGCGGGCCGGATCAGGCGCCCGTTCAGCTTATAGCCCTTTCGGATCTGGCGGAACACATGGCCGTCGGGTACTTCTGTGGTGTCATATTGCGCGATGGCCTCATGAAGTGTCGGGTCGAACGGTTTGTCTCGCGCGTCAATTTCTTCGAGGCCGGCGCTTTCGAGCACATTGCGTAGTTGCTGGTGTATCATTGCCACGCCGGTGTAAAAGACTTTCACGGCTTCGTGCTGCGCGTTCTGGCTTTCCGCAAGTGCGGTCT
>JANWZY010000412.1 GCA_025061935.1 Verrucomicrobiia bacterium | reverse complement strand
CTGGATGAAGATTTGAGTGCCAAGGGTCTCGCGCTTGGGAAGCCTTCGATAGAGTTCATCAAAAAACAGCGCAAACGCCAGGTGGCAGCATGATCCTCAATCGCAATCCATTGAACCTTTGGGAGCGGCTGTATCTGCCGGCAATGCTCGGCGGGTTCAAGGTCACCATCCGCCACTTTTTCAAGAAGAAGGTGACCATGCAGTACCCCGAGGAGACCTGGCCTGTGCCGGAGGGTTACCGCGGGGTGCCCGCACTTGTCCGCGACCAGGACGGCAACATCAAGTGCGTAAGTTGCCAGCTTTGCGAGTTCATCTGTCCGCCCAAGGCGATCAAGATCACGCCGCCCGGGCCGGACGGGCCTGTGCCGGACCGGCCGAACGCGGAAAAAATGCCGCTCGAGTTCGAGATCAACATGCTCCGGTGCATTTATTGCGGGCTATGCCAAGAGGTATGCCCTGAAGAAGCCATTTTCCTGCAGAAAGATTACCTGTTTATCGGCGCGACCCGGGCCGAGCTTGTCTTCAACAAAGCGAAGTTACTTGAGCTTGGAGGCAGGCACGCGGGCATTCAGAAGTGGAAACGCAAGCTCGAGGAAGCGAAGGCCCAGGAAGAGTTTCCGATAAAAGCCTAGACCGGCGCGTATGCTACCGACTCGACTCAAGCTCGTTAGATCGTTGGGCCGTGGCGCCGTTGAACCCGGCATTCAGGTTCAACGATTCGGCATTGCGACGGCTAGACGCGCCAACGATTTGACGATCAACCCATAGCCATGACACTGCCGGACATTTTGTTTTACCTGTTCGCGGTGCTGACGCTGGTCTGCGCCGCGCTTGTGGTTGCGAACCCGTTCAGTCGCAACCCGGTCACCAGCGCAATGTTTCTGGTGCTGACGATCATTTCGATGGCCGGGCTGTTCGTTCTGCTGCATGCGTTCTTTTTGGCGGCAGTGCAGGTACTTGTCTATGCCGGAGCCGTCATGGTTCTGTTTTTGTTCGTGATCATGCTGCTGGACCTCAAAGAAGAGGAACGGCAAAAGATCAAGGCCTTCAGCGTTGTAGCGGGCTTGGTCTCAGTGGGCGCAATCGTTGCGGTTTTTGCAAGGGCGCTGCTCGAGACACAACCCGGCAAAGGATTGCCCGCGCCGGCAGTTGAAGGCGCGCCTTTGCCGCTGGGCAAACTGCTGTTCACGCACTACCTGTTGCCGTTTGAAGTCGTGGGCTTGTTGATTTTGGTGGCGCTGGTGGGCGTGGTCTTGTTGACCAGGAGAGACTTGAAATAACCGCGAATGCACTAGGTTGCCAAAACGCACGGAGACGAACTGTTCATCGCAATTTGTTGGAGCGTGGTTGGGGTCGCAGGCCCAGCGTAAGCACCTTGGCCTCATGGGAGCTCTGCGACAGATGTTCTGTGTGCAGTCGCGCTCCGGAGCTTTGCGGCTCCGCGCCTTGGCGTCTTGGCGTTGGCAAATATGAACGTTGGTTTAGAACATTACTTGGTTGTCAGCGGGCTGGTGTTTGCACTGGGGCTGTTCGGCGTGCTGACCCGGCGCAACCTACTCGTGATGTTCATGTCGCTTGAGCTGATGCTTAACGCGGCGAACCTTGCATTGGTTGC
>JANWZY010000411.1 GCA_025061935.1 Verrucomicrobiia bacterium | reverse complement strand
AGTAGGACTTAGTGGGTATTTTTTGGGGACGCGGCGGAGTTGGAGCCACCCGCTCAGCAGCCTTGGTATTGGCGAGCTGTTGCCTGCCACTCCGTAGGCCGCCGCGGGCTTTTCTTTGCCCGCCACTTCCGCGCCCGGGTCATTTTGGTCTACCGCACCCGACGGCACATGGCGCTCGGGGCACGCAAAGCCCCCAGAGTCGGCTAATCTTCCACAGGCGCGGCCCCGCCTTCGTCTATGACAAGGCAGTTAGACCGGCATGCCGACCGACCGTAGCGCGCTGTGTCAACGCTAGCCAAAAAAGCTCGACACACCAACTAGGCCAGTAGGCTCAACAGGAATCGCACTCAATCGGGATTCCATTGCAGCAAACTGTCCGAATAGTGCATTGACGCGAAATCTGCGACTGACGTTTCTTGCATATCGAACGCGGATTTGTCACTAGACCCACTCTGTACTCCCTGACGGGGCGCAGGTGCGCATTGAGTGTGCTTTTTGTCCACGCCTTGACGTGGCAGGCTAGGGGTTTTGAAGCACCTGGCGGCGCTCGGGATCGTGTCCGCTCGAGCGCAACATTAGAAGTTCCTTCGCTGTCTTTACGCGATGATCCTATAGGCTGACCGAGCCACGATTGCGCAAGCGATGGTTTTTTTGAGCCTGTCAAGGCTCTAGACCATAGCGCGCCGTGGTAACGGTACGAAACAAAGTACAAATTTCAACCAAGTCCTGTTCCAGACGTCAGACCAGCAGGTCCTGTGTACCATTTGGATGTGTTTCCGAGATTCGGAGGCGCGAGATTTACCATGCAGGCTTGTCAGCTCGTTTTTCAGAAAAGGCCATCGCACTTTTCAAAAGATTCGGTCGCGCTCGGTTAAGGAACGCGAACGCACGCCTGGTGTTCTTTTCGGGATCCGTGTGTTGTGGTGGGCTGTACCAGACCAGCAACCGAGTTATAGGGCTATTGTCTGCCGGGGTCGCGTGGCCGACATGCACACGCGGAAATTCATTATGGCTTTTGTCTGATTGGTGCGCTGGTTGGTTTAACTCTTTTTTGCCCCGCTTTTTGAACTTTAGTTTATCCTACATTGGCCCCTGCAGTGTTGCTTGTGTGCGGCCGCGGCGTGTAAAGAGCCTGATCGAGTGCGCTGGCCCGCCTCTACCCTCAAATGTATTTGAGGCGGGCATGCTACAGCATGGAAACCCGGCGTTTGGGCACCCAGTTTTTTTCAGACTGTTGCAAGGCTCTCGCCGAAGCGCCGACACCAAACAATCACGGCAATTGAGGTCCTCAAGAATGAAGCTTTCAGACGGCTCGAAAACCGCGCCATAGGAGCAGCTGAGACCGCCGTACTGAAGGTTCGGTTTGCAGAACCGGTTGCCCTGCTCAGTTTTGGGCAGCGATGCGCCCAGCTATGGTGGCTAACGGAAAGGCCAATTCTGAAACTGTGTGTGATTGCAGCTCTGGCTCAACCCGCAGATACAGTTCTGCGGCTCGAATAGTGTAGTGTTCACCGGCTGAATGCTTAGTGCGAGTACAAGCGACTCTGAAGTATCCAGGCTGAGGTGCTTAGCATGCCAAGGTAAATTTGCGCAGCGCAACTAGCAAAACCGGAACATCCAA
>JANWZY010000410.1 GCA_025061935.1 Verrucomicrobiia bacterium | reverse complement strand
AAGCTGTTTGCGGAGTTCTTTTGGGCTTGGCGCCCCAGGGGTGTTGCGACTGTTCATTGCGCGGTCGAGGTTGAACACATCGAACACGTCCGCGTCGAAGCTTTTGTGCACCGAGCGCAACTCTGCGAGTGTAAGCCTGTTCAGCGGCTTGCCCAACTTTTCTGCCAATGCGACCGCGGCGCCCACTTTTTGGTGCGCGACCCTGAATGGCACACCTTTGCGTACCAAGTAGTCGGCCAGGTCCGTCGCCAGCAATGCCGGATCACTCACGGCGGCCGCGCATGCTTTCCGATTGACCTTAGTATGACGCAGCATTGCTGCCATGACCCGGACGCACGCATGTGCGGTGTCGGCCGTGTCGAACAACGGCTGTTTGTCTTCCTGCAGGTCACGATTGTAAGTCAGGGGCAAACCTTTGAGAGTGGTTATCAGCGCCACCAGGTTCCCAGTTAGTCTCCCTGTTTTGCCGCGGACAAGCTCGGCTACGTCTGGATTCCGTTTTTGCGGCATGAGCGACGAGCCGGTGGTGAACTCGTCGGAAATCCTGATGAAGTTGAACTCTGCGCTTGACCACAGGATCATGTCCTCGGCGAGCCGGGACAGGTGCACTCCGAGCAACGCTGCTACGGCACAGAACTCGATGGCGAAGTCGCGGTCGCTAACTGCGTCCATCGAGTTTTGGGTGACCTGAGGCTTGCCATTGGTGTCAACGAAGCCCAGCTCTTTGGCGACGAACTCGCGGTCGAGCGGCAGTGTCGAACCTGCGAGAGCGCCGCTGCCCAACGGGCACACATTAACGCGCCTGAAGCAGTCGCATAGCCTGTCTTTATCGCGTTCGAGCATTTCGACGTAGGCGAGCATGTGATGCGCGAGGTAAACCGGTTGCGCGCGTTGCAGATGTGTGTAGCCGGGGATGAGCACGTCAATGTTTGCGTCACTGAATTCGACGAGTGCCCGCTGGAGGTCGGAAATTTCGTTGTGCAAAACGATGATTTCTTCCCGTAGCCAGAGTCGGATGTCGAGCGCCACCTGGTCATTCCGTGAGCGGCCTGTGTGCAGTTTCGCGGCGGCCGGCGTCAGTTTGGCCAGCGCGGACTCGATGTTCATGTGAACATCTTCGAGCGCGCTGTCCCACTTGAATTTGCCTCGTGAAATGTCCTCGGCGATCTTGTTGAGACCTGCAACGATCTGGTCGTACTCGGCACGTGTCAGCAGTCCGATCTTCCGCAACATCCGGGCGTGTGCTTTCGACCCGGCTATGTCATGGCGCCAGAGCCGCCAATCAAACGAGACAGACTCGGTGAAATGGATCAGCTCAGGGGCCGGGCCAGACTCGAACCGGCCGCTACGCGATAGGATCGGTTTCGTTTTCATTTGCTCCGGACAGGCATAGAATGTGCGCAGGACCGTGGCGAAAGTCACTTTCAAACTCGGAGTCAGGTCGGTCGTGGCGGATGACATTGCCATGGGAAATTGGTTGAAAGTAATTGCCGGCTTGGGTCCTGGCCGGATCCGTGCAGTTCGGTTACCCAAACTACATGATGGTACGTCGCGCCGGCGGTTTTCTTTGAAGTATTGCCGGCAAGCCGCATTTGCGCCGGCGACGTGGGATGTGGCGAGTCC
>JANWZY010000040.1 GCA_025061935.1 Verrucomicrobiia bacterium | reverse complement strand
TCGGATCCTACGTGGCGCAGGTATAGATGTCTCGACCGGTGTATGCGCCGACGAGTGCACGCAGCTCAATGAGCCGTTCAATCATTGGATCGTTCACCGGACACCTTTCGTGACAGTCAAGGCGGCCATGACGCTCGATGGCAAGATTGCCACGGCCACCGGCGAATCCAAGTGGATAACTGGCGCTGCGGCGCGCACCTACGCGATGCACCTGCGGCGCGGCGCAGACGCAATCCTTGTCGGAATAAACACTGTGCTAGCGGACGACCCGAGCTTGACTGTGCGGCGCGGGGGCCGACTCGAGCGGAGGCAGCCGCGCCGGATTGTACTCGACGCGATGGCGCGGACGCCCCCGGACGCACAAGTAGTGACCGACGCATTTGCGTCTCAAACCACCATTGTAGTGAGCGAGTGCGCGCCACGCGCGCGCGTACTTGCTTTAGCGGCCCGCACTAACGTACTCATCGCGCCATTGGCTCGGCCTGCGAAACCGGCCAATGCACTGCAGCTAGACCTGCAGTGGCTACTGAAACGGCTCGGCGCAGAAGCAGTGACGAGCCTGCTGGTCGAAGGCGGCGGCGAGGTTAATGCATCATTCCTGTTGGGCGGGTTGACAAACCGTGTGGCGTTTTTTTACTCGCCCAAGGTAATCGGTGGCCTGCATGCGCTCAGAGCTGTGGCTGGCAATGGTGTCACAAGTCTTGCCGATGCAGTCCGGTTGTGTGATGTTGGCTGGCGCAAGCTAGGCGATGACTTGCTTGTAACCGCGAAGGTCAAGTAAATGGCGGCCTGTTTCGCAGCCACTGAGCAGGAGGCTTATGTTTACAGGAATTGTCGAAGAAGCGGGCCAAGTCGAGTGCGTCGCGCCCGGCGCGGATGCGATACAACTGACGGTGCAGGTCCGAAAATGCGCGCAGGGGTTGCGTGTCGGCGGCAGCCTCGCAGTCAACGGTTGCTGCCTGACCGTGGTCGAGTTGAAGCGCAGCCGTGGCCGCGCGTTGGCAAGGTTCGACCTGCTAGAAGAAACTTGGCGCCGGACCAACCTGCAGTTCGCCCGGCCCGGCACGTTGGTCAACCTGGAACGCCCGCTACGCGCTGGGGGTGAATTCGGCGGCCACTTTGTCACTGGCCACATAGACGGCCTCGGCAAAATCACGCGGTGGGAACGGGTCGGACGCGATTACCTGCTCGAGATCACTGCGCCGCCGGAGCTAATGCGGTACATCGTCTTCAAAGGCTCGGTAGCCGTTGACGGCATTAGCCTTACGGTCGCCGGGGTCACCAAGCGCGCGTTCCAGATCTGGATCATTCCGCACACGTACCAAGTGACAAACCTGCGCCAGCGCCAGGTCGGCGACGCTGTCAATATCGAGACAGACCTGATCGGCAAGTACATTGAAAAATTCGTCGGGCCGTACCGGTCGCGGAAGTGACGCCCAAGGCGGTTTGCGCCGCGTCTGAACCCCCGCGCCCGGCCGCGCGCCGCTACGGCTGGGGCTGTCCCGATGTGAGGCGTTTCACGCCGCAGGCCCTAAATCCGCGCCACGCAGGGGCCGGAGTCGGAGCATGCACGCATGGCTTTTTCTCGCGCAGTCAGGCGGCGCGCGGATTGACACCTGCAGCACCGCGCCGCTAAAGTTGTGTAGCAAGCTCTGCAAGAGCGCCTGTGTCAGGTACAACCGACAACAGCCGAATATGAAAGCGCAAAAGATTGAGGTGTGGACGGCCACCATCGAAGACAAGCCTGGTGCATTGGCATCCAAGCTAAAGCCGCTGGCTGACGCAAAAGCGAACCTCGAGTGTGTAGTCGCGCGGCGCGAGCCGGACAAGCCGGGTCAGGGCGTGGTATTCATCGCTCCGGTCAAGGGCAAGAAAGCGACAGCAGCAGCCGAGTCGGCCGGGTTCAAAAAGGCCGATGGTATGGTAGTTGTGCGGATCGAGGGCGGTGACAAGCCCGGCCTCGGCGCGCGGCTTGCCGGCGCGTTAGCAGAGAAAGGGTTGAACCTGCGCGAGCTGACGGCGGCGGCCATCGGCAAGAAATTCGTGTGCTACGTCGCGCTCGACACCGAGGCAGATGCCGCCACGGCCATCAAGGTTCTGAAAGCATTGAAGTAAAGATAGCCGCTGCTTGCCCGGCCCGCGCGACTGCGCAGCGGTGAATCCAAACGCGGGTTGCGCAACCGTAACCGCTCGGCCTGCCGTTTGGCCCTGCGGCCACGTTGGCAAGTTATGGGGCGGGGGGGTCTTGAACTGCTCCGGGTGGGGCCAGCGCATAATTTTGCGAGCTCGGTAGCGGTTGGCGCAGGCTCGGGCAGCCGATCCTGAATGCGATACTGCGAACGCAACGGCCCTTAGCTTGCTTTTGCAGGGTTGTGCGGTAGGTTGCCCAGGCACATCGCAAACGGACAACGTGAGCGTGGTAGCGGTCATAAGCAGGATCGGCTTGGCGGCAGGTGTCGTATGGACGGCGCTGCTGGGCTGTGGGCCGGGCTTCGCGTCGGACAGGCTCGTATGGGACAACCGGCGCGGCAGTGTCGAGGCCGAGTTCCGCAACTGTTCGCTGACCAACGTGCTGCAGCACGTGGCCGCCGCAACAGGTTGGCTTGTGTACGTCGAGCCTGAGGCGGAGGCGAACATTTCTGTGAAGTTCAATGGGCTGCCCATAGGCGACGCATTGCGCCGGATGCTTGGGGGATTCAACTACGCGCTTGTGCCCGGGACAAACGGGACGATGCGTTTGTACGTGTTTCGTACCTCGATGGCGGACGCGACCCGGCCGATTACGCCGGCGCCGGTCGCGGCCGGCGCGCCGGCCCCGGGCGCGAGCCGGCTCGCAGACGAGTTGGTTGTGCGGGTCAAGCCTGGTACAGACATTGATAAACTGGCGCGCGCGCTCGGCGCGAAAGTGGTTGGTATCATACCCGGCCGGAATATTTACAGGCTCAAATTCGGGGACGCGGCGGCTGCCGAGGCCGCGCGGCGCGCGCTCGGTGCCGAGCCGGGCGTCGAGTCGGTCGAGGACAATTACGCGGTCGCGCGTCCGACAGTCCCGCAGCCTGTATTAGCCAGTTCTGTCCCGGCGCTCGCTCTTAGACTTAAACCTTCATCTAACAACGGGCGTCTGATCGTGGGATTGGTTGACACGGCCGTTCAATCACTGGGTGCCGAGTTCGACGCGTTTTTCCTTAAGCCGGTTTCACTTGCCGGGGAAGCGCAACCGGACCCGAGCGCGCCGACGCACGGGACTTCGATGGCATACATTATTCTGTTGAGTGTGCAAGCTGCGACCGGCGGAAACGCATCAGTGCAAATCCTTCCGATTGACGTTTATGGGAACAATCCCGTCACTACTACGTTCGACTTGGCGCGCGGGATTGTGGAAGCTATCAATGGCGGCGCGACCATCATTAACTTGAGCCTCGGCACCGAAGCCGACAGCCCGCTGCTCAGAGATATAATCATTGAAGCGCACCGGCAAGGCGTAGTGTTTTATGGCGCTGCGGGTAACGCGCCTGTTGACACGCCGTATTACCCGGCGGCGTACCCGGAGGTCACGGCAGTGACCGCAGGCGATCGGAACCGCAACATCGCGCCGTTTGCGAATCACGGTGAATTTGTTGATATGGTCGCACCGGGCGCGAGCGTGATTCATTTTGCCGGGCGGCAGTTCGTCGTAGGCGGCACGTCTGCGTCTGCAGCGTTCGCCTCGGGGTTCGCCGCGGGCATGGCCGATTCGCGGCGCACCTCGCCGAAAGAAGTGGATAAGCTGATGCGAACCAATTTCGCGCCGAACAAGAAACCGTAGCTGACCCCAAACTTTTAGGCCAAACGGTGCGCAATCATGGCATGGAACGCGTGCCTGAACCTGAGTTAATGCTTTCCGAGGCGCAAGCGCGCGCGTATGCACATGCAGATTTTGCGCAGCCGCACAGCAGGTATGTCGAGCTGTTCGCTTCGAAATTTCCGGACCGGCCGGCGCGCGCGACGGTGCTCGACCTGGGTTGCGGCGCCTGCGATGTAACCATCCGATTCGCATTGGCGAACCCGGGTTACCGGTTCGACGCTGTGGACGGTTCACCAGCCATGCTCAAGTATGCTCGGCGCGCCATTGCGGCGCATGGACTTGGACGCCGGATCCGGGTTATTCATGGCGTGATTCCCGCAGCGCGTCTGCCGCGGAAAAGCTACGATGTGGTGCTTTGCACAAGCTTTTTGCACCACTTGCATGACCCGAGTGTATTGTGGAGTCTAGTACGCAGATATGCACGGCCAGGCGCAATCGTGTTTGTGGCAGATTTGAAACGGCCAGCGAGCACTGCTGCGGCACGGCGGCTGGTTGAAAAGTACTCGGCGGATGAGCCTGCGATTTTGAAGCGCGACTTTTTCAATTCGCTGTGCGCGGCGTTCACACCTGCCGAGGTGCGAGCGCAGTTGCGCACTGCGGGGTTGTCAGAACTTGATGTGGAGGTGATTTCAGATCGGCACCTGCTTGTGTGCGGCGTGCTCGGCGTGGCGCGCTCCGGCGTGCGCGCTAGTTAGGTTTGCCGCCGTGTGCATGGTCTGGCAGGTTAACGGCAGGGCTCGTTTTCGGCTCAGCGGCAGGGCTGAGCCAAGCATGATACGGCAAGATTGTCCGAAGCCATGCATGTGGTGGTTATTGGGCTGAACCACAAGACCGCGCCTGTGTCTGTGCGCGAGCGGTTCGCGCTGGATGAAACGCGGGTCCCGGCAGCGTTGGCGCAGTTCCGCGCAAGCGGCGTAGCCACCGAGGCCGTGATCGTCTCCACGTGCAATCGCGTGGAAGTGTACGCGGCCACAGAGCACGAGCCGGCTGAAGCGTGGCAACGGTTGACCGAGCTTTTGTGCGCGTTCTGTGGGAACATGGCAAGGCTCGACCGTGAGTTGTATGCGATGGCCGAGCCAGCGAGCATCGAGCATTTGTTCAAAGTTGCCTGCGGCCTCGATTCGATGGTGCTTGGCGAGACCGAAATTCTCGGCCAGCTCAAGCGTGCATACGCGCTGGCGTTCAACCATGGGCATGCTGGCCCTGTGCTAAACATGACTTTTCAATCCGCATTCAACGCGGCGAAGCACGTCCGCACACACACGCACATTCAGCGCGGGAGCGTATCCGTAGCTTCAGTCGCGGTTGACCTAGCCGCCCAAATTTTCGGGTCTTTGTGCGGGCGCACCGTGCTCGTGATCGGCGCGGGCGACACAGGCGAAAAGGCCGCTAGCGCATTAATATCGCGCGGCGCAAAATGCATAATTGCGAACCGCTCACCCGAGCGCGCGCAACAATTGGCCACGCGGCTGTCCGGCCGGGCCATCGAGTTCGGCGCCTGGTCTGACGTGTTCGATGAGGTCGATATTGTGATCAGCAGCACCGGCGCGCCACATTACGTACTGGACAGTGACGCACTCGATGCATTGACGCAACGGCGTCGGAGCCGGCCGCTGCTAATCATTGACGTCGCTGTGCCGCGCGATATAGACCCACAAGCAGGCGCGATACCGAACGTGTTCCTGTTCAACATAGACGATTTGCAGTGCATAAGCGCGCAATCCGCACGCGGACGCGAGGCAGAAGTAGCCAAGTGCGAGCAAATTATTTCTGCCAGGGTTGATGCGCTGCTGAAGCGACTGGCGCGGCGCGAGGCCGCAGTACGCGCTCAGTGACTCAGTCGAATGCAAAATTTTGACCGGCCGATCATTGTAGCCACGCGCGGCAGCGCGCTCGCGCTTGCCCAAGCCGAAATTGTCCTGGCGCAATGCCGGGCGGTGTTCCCCAAGCTGCGCTTCGAGCTGAAGGTTGTCAAAACCACTGGTGACAAGCTGCAAACCGCCTCGCTTGCCCAAGCGGGTGCCAAACTGCCCAAGGGCCTGTTCACAAAAGAGCTTGAAGCTGCGTTGCTGCGCGGGCGCGCAGACATGGCAGTGCACAGTTTGAAGGACCTGCCGACCGAATTACCGGCCGGACTCGAGCTGGGCGCTGTGTGTAAGCGCGCGGACGCGCGCGACGTGCTGATCTACCGTGCACCCGAAGCAGCGCTGGGCCGGCGCGGATTCGAGCCCGGCACGCGGCTCCGGGACATGCCGCCGGGCACCGTCGTTGCAACCAGTAGCACGCGGCGGCGGGCGCAGTTGCGTGCAGTGCGGCCCGACCTGGAATTCGTTGAATTGCGCGGCAACGTGCCCACGCGCTTACGCAAGCTCGCTGAAGACGCCAGGTTCGAGGCCACGTTGCTTGCTAAGGCTGGATTGGACCGTTTAGGAATCAGCGTTGAGCCGAGTGGGCGGCTTGAGGGCGAGGGCGTACCGGAGGGGTTGCTGGCAGTCGTGCTGGAACCAGAGGAAATGATGCCGTGCGTCGGTCAGGGCGCAATCGGCATCGAGATACGCGCGTCTGATGAGCGTATGCGTGCGATTTGTGCGCGGTTGAATCATTTCAACTCGTTTCAAAGCGTGGTGGCCGAGCGCGCGTTTCTACGCGCAATGGGCGGCGGCTGTCAAAGCCCCGTGGCGGCATATGCCGAGGTGGTCGGCGCGGAACTGCGGATTCGAGCGGTTTCATTCCGCACAGGCGAGATGCGTCGAGCTGAAGTACGAGGTCCGGTGCGCGAGCCTGTTGCACTTGGTGAGCGCCTGGCGGCGGTGCTCACACAGGCTGAATCCGGTTGACCTGAACGCGGGTTGCTGCAGGCTAAGCTTTCAAAACAGTCGCGCCTGCTGCCGGCCGCGAGACAAACAGTGTCGGCTCGATCCCGGTGACCTGTTTGTAACCGCTCATTATACGGTTTGAGATCGCCTCGACCTCGGCTGTGCGCACGAGCGCGACACAGCAACCACCGAATCCCCCGCCGGTCATGCGGCAACCATACACGCCACCTTGCAACCCGATTTCTTTAGCCAGCTCGACGACCAGATCGAGTTCGGCGCAACTCACCTCGTAGTCGTCGCGCAGCGAGTAGTGGCTCGCGTACATTAGCCGGCCCATCTCGGCCCAATCTGCCGCGCGGACGGCCGCAGCCGCGCGCAGGGTGCGATCGATCTCGCCAATCACGTGCCGTGCGCGTTTAAAGACCACTGGATCGAGCCGCGCCTTCGCGCTTTCGAGCATTGCCGCCGTGGCGTCGCGCAGCGCTGCCACGCCCATGGCCGCAGCCGCCGCTTCGCATTGCTTGCGCCGGGTCGGGTATTCACTTCCGGTAAGCTCGTGTTTCACGTTCGTGTTGATGATCAACACCGCCACCGCCGGGTCCGACATCGGCACCAGTTCCGGCACGCGCGACCTGCAGTCCAGCAGCATGACGTGGTTCTCCCTGGCCATGACGGAAATGAACTGGTCCATGATGCCGCACGGCATGCTTGCGTACTCGTGCTCAGCCTTTTGACAAAGTAAGGCTTTTTCGACCGGGTCGAGTTTCGTGCCGGTTATGACTTCAAGCAGTGTCGCTGTGGCGACTTCGAGCGCGGCGCTACTGGAAAGGCCGCCGCCCAACGGTACCGTCGAGTTGACCAGCGCGTCAAACCCGCTCGGTTTCAATCCCCGCGCGATGAACCCGGCAATGACGCCAGTTGGATAATTTGCCCAGGTACCTTTAGGGAACGGCGTGAGCGGTTTGGTCAGGTCGAGCGCCACGGCGCGCGCCATTGCTGTAGATGCCAACCGCACCGTGTTTGAGCCATTGGCCGTTGGCGCAGCCGCAATAACAGTGTACCGCTCGATGGCCATCGGGAACACGTACCCATCGTTGTAATCGGTGTGTTCGCCGATTAGGTTGACCCGGCCCGGTGCGGCCACAAGCCATTTGGGCTCGCGCCCGTAAAGCTTAGCAAACTCGGCCGCTGTTTGCCTTGCTACGTCATTCAGGTTCATTTTCAGTCAAAAAGTTGATCGCACGATTCGGTTCTGCGCAACTGCTGTTGCGCTCATTTGCCATGGTTTGCCGTGGATTTTCACACACGAACAGAGAATCTGTACACTGTCGTTTGCTGGTAGGTTTGGCCCGGGCGCAAAATTATGGACGGGAACGTCGGCTTATTCACCGCGTCGGGGAAATGCTGCGTTTCGAGACAGAAGCCGGTGTGCTGCGCGTACACGACGCCGCGCTTGCCTTTGAGCGTGCCGTTGAGGAAATTGCCTGTGTAAAGCTGCACGCCCGGCTCAGTGGTGAAAACTTCCATCACGCGCCCGGTTTTGGGCTCGAACACGCGCGCGGCCAGCGCCAGCCCCTTACCTGCACGGTTGATGACAAAGTTGTGGTCGTAGCCGCGCGGGTTGGTATCGAGCTGGTCGAACCGCGCCCCGATCGGCGTCGGAGTGGTAAAGTCCAGAGGTGTACCGGCTACGGGTCTGATCTCGCCAGTGGGGATCAGCGTCGCGTCTGCGGGCGTATAGTGGCTCGCAGAAAGCATGAGCACGTGGCCGAGGATATCCCCCTCACCAGCCAGGTTGAAGTAGCTGTGGTTGGTCAGGTTAACCGGCGTAGGCTTGTCAGTAGTGGCAGTGTACTCGAGGACAAGCTCGTTTTGGTCCGTCCATGTCATAACTACCGTGACGTTTAGCGTGCCAGGGTACCCTTCCTCGCCGTCGGGACTGGTGTATGTGAATTTAATCGAGCCGTTTTGCTGCGGCTCGGCCTGCCATAGGACCTTGTCGAACCCTTTCAGGCCGCCGTGCAAGTGGTTTGGACCGTCATTAGCGGCCAATGTGTAGGTTTTACCGTCCAGTGTGAACTTCGCGCCGCCAATTCGGTTGGCCACGCGCCCGATTGTGCAGCCAAAGTACGGGTGCCCCGCTAGGTACTGCGCCAGGTTATCGAACCCGAGCACGACATCGCCGAGCCGGCCGGCGCGATCCGGAACATGCAGCTCGGTAATGATGGTCCCGTAGTTCGTCACTTTGAGCACCGCGCCTTTGGCGTTGCTTATGGTGTAGAGTTCAACCGGTCTGCCGTCTTGCAGGACGCCGAATTGGGTTTTGGTAATACTTGCTTTCATCGTGGCAATAACGGATCTGTCCAAGTGGTTTCTAACTCAGCTTTAGTCGGAATAGCAGTCTAACGGGTCAGTTCTGTTGCTGCTCCGGTGTTGCGGACTGCAGCTTTGCCCGCGCGCGCCACGCCAGGAATAGCATCAGCAGCCCAAACGCGAGCAATAGCAACCCCCACCAAAGATTTATGTTGATGCCGAGCGAGCGCCGATATAGCTCGGCCTCGCCGCTTGTGATCAGTCCGAACACAACAAGCAGCGCGCCAACTATTGCGAACATGATCCCGATCGGATACCGGATATCGAGTCCCATAAGGAAGCCTCCGTTACCAGAAGATTATGTTGATCACTGCGCAAATTGCGAGCAGGACGATACCGACGAGGCCCGGGCGCTTGTACCACACCTGGCCGCTGTCTGTAATCCGCGGCGTGAGCGAGTAAACCAGCCCGCGCAGTTCCTCGTCCGATTTGGTACGTTTGGTGACTAGCGAAATGACGAGCGTCAGCACGAAACACACGCTGAACGCGAAGCAGGCGAGCCAAAAGTTTTGTGCCATCTCGCTCTGGAACACATGCACAGGCTGTGCGCCGAGCAAATGCGTGAGCCATGCACCTTTGATCCCGGGCTCGTTACCCTGGCTCAGGGTAAGCCCGTGGAACAGCGCGGACGTGGCCGTCCCCCCGAGCAGGCCATAGAACGCGCCGTGCCCGGTCGCGCGCGCCCAAAACATGCCGTGCAGGAACGTGGCGAATAGCGGCGCGTTTACGAACCCGAACACAAGCTGCACCAGGTCCATTATGTTCCCGTACTGCTTGGCTATGTACGCACATGCGATGCTGGCGAGCGCGCCCGCAATTGTCACTGCGCGGCCCATCCAGAGGTAGTGCGCGTCCGACTTGTTAGGCGCGATGTAGGCCTGGTACAGGTCGTACGTCCAAATGGTGTTGAACGCTGTGACGTTGCCAGCCATGCCCGACATGAACGAGGCAAGGAGCGCGGTCAGTCCGAGTCCGAGCAACCCCGGCGGCAGGTAACGCTTGAGCATGGCCAACATTACGTTGTTGTAATCATTAACTGCGACCGCGTCCTGGAGCCGCTCCTTAAGTTGATGCTCGGTCAACCGCCCCTCAGCATGGTCTTTTATGAGCGCAGCCACTTTTTCCTTGTCCAGCGGCATGCCCGCGGCCGCGACCAGCCGGTCATAAACCGCTGCAACCTCAGCACGCTGCGCCGCCGCTTCCTGCACAATGGGCATCAACTGCGCGTATGCGCTCGGCTCCAGTGGCTTCTTCGGGAGTGTGAATCCGTCCTTGCCCATGTAGGCCAGGGCCACCGCAACCATGCCCGGCAGTATGACCAAAGCCGGGAACAACATTTTGGGCACTGCGGCAATCAGGGGTGTCATCCGCGCAGCAGTCATGTCTTTTGCGGCCATGGCGCGCTGCACGACTAGGAAGTTCGTGCACCAATACCCGAACGCGAGCACGAACCCGAGCCCGAAAGTCAGCCCGAACCAATCCATGCCCATTGGATTGTTCTGCGGACTCGACATCGAGGCCCACGTGCTTGTCCATGCCTCAGGCGGGAAGTTTGTGTTGGCAAGGTGCAACGATTGCGGATTCGCAGCTACTTGCGCAAGTGTATCGGTTACCTTGCCCCAGCCGCCAACGTCTTTGAGGCATAAGTAAACGACAGGCGCGAACCCGAAAACGATCATGAAGAATTGCAGGACCTCAGTGTAAATCGCCGAGGTCAACCCGCCCTTGAACACGTACAGCACCACGATCGCCGCGCTCACCCACAAACACAAATTATAGTCCCACCCCAAAAGTTGCCGGAGCAGGTCGGCGAGCACGTGCAGCGATATGCCGGAGGTCATCATTGTCATTACGCCGAACGAAATCGAATTCAGACACCGCACGCGCTCATCGAAGCGCAGCTTAAGGTACTCCGGCACGGACCGCGCTTTCGACCCGTAGTAAAACGGCATCATAAACACGGCCAGGAACACCATTGCGGGTATCGCGCCGACCCAATAGAAGTGGCACGCCATGATCCCGTACTTCGCACCGTTGGCTGCCATGCCTATGACCTCAAGTGCGCCCAGATTCGCCGCAATGAATGCAAGTCCGGTCACCCACGCGGGAATGGTCCGGCCGGCCATCAGGAACGCCGAGGAGCTTTGCATGTACCGCCGCAGCGCGAAGCCGATCCCTATTACGAAGGCCGTGTATGCGAGCAGTATCGCGTAATCAACCCACGCAAGTTGTACTTGTTGCATAATTATTTCGTGGCTGTTTAGTCCCACGCAAAATGCTTGTCAAGCCTGCGCCTCAGGCCTCAGCCGTCCGGGAATATTGTTCGATCAGCGCGGCTAATAGCGCACGCCGAGTCCGTACCTACCTCGCTTAAGCGAAGTACATTCACACCGGTCCTGCGGTGCGCGCCACAACCAAGCGACCTGTTGAGTGTCGAGCCTTAATCAGCAAGGGGCACTTCTCGTTTAGCCGCAGTAACGGCCAACAAAACCATCTCAAAAGTTCGGGGCTTGGAAGTCAAACCGTTGAAACGGCCTGCTGCTGCCGTTGCCTTTGGGCATCCGACTAAGCCTAGGTTCGAGGCCGTGGGATTAAAAATCCCACGAAACCGCATAAGCCCAAGCAACACCCAGCTCCAAAACTGGTTTGGTATGCACGCGCACTTAAGCAATTGCATGAGCTGGTTCATGAGCGTTCCTGGGCGTCCCACAAGCGTGTCCCGACAAGTGCCCAGGTGAGAATACACCTCCGCCGCGCGATTCGGGACCCGGTGTGGGTCGGACACGCCTCCCTTTCCCCACCACTTAGGTTGTGGGCCGCAGTCACGCGCGCCTAGCAAAGCTCTAGTTTCCAAGCTGGTCCGCACCATCATTCGTGCTCGTTCACACCCCACCCAATGAGGCCTGCAACAGTTAGTAGCACCTTTCCATCAATACCCGACTCCAGCCTGGTGAGATGCGAGCACCAGCCCACAAAACCGCTTCAACGGTTTACGCCGGCAACGCAAGCCGTTGAAACAGCTTGCCGCTGACGGCGCATTCTGTAACCCGCATGAAGCTTGATGCTAACGGAGTCGGGAGAAAATCATTACGGGGTCGGGCAAGACTCGGTAAGTGACGCGCCTAGACCCAGTTACGCCCAGAAATGATACGGATTCGACAAATGCTTAGCCCGCCAGGGCGACAGACACTAGCCCACCGTGTCAACGGTGGGTACGAAAGCCTAAGAAATCCCAACCAGTCCCGCCAGGAACGACAGAAACGGTGCACTCGGTTCCCGCATCCAGGGCGAGTGCACAAAAAACATGCCTACCAGGCTGCTGAACCGACGCCGTGCGATTCCGGCACCCGAATACGGATTGTGCGCCGGAAACGGCTCTGTCGTCCCTGACAGGACTTCGGTGTGGATTGCGGTTGCTTTTTACCCACCACTTACGTGGTGGGCTACGGTCTCACGCGCCTTGGGGCGCTGAGTGAACGAGCGCTAAGACCCACCAGCCCGACTGCGCTTCCACAAGCGCAGCTACGTGAGTGGCACAACCATAGCCAAGTTTGTGACACGTGGAAGACATGGGCACCGGTTCCCGCCCCACGACCACGCTCTAACAAGGGCGGCTACGCTTGGCACTGCCACACGGTTTCGAGGGCGGGGGTCACCGGTGGCGCCAACCGGTACCGCGTCGGCCGCAAAGCCGGATCTGACAAGTCACGCGTGGGTCTGCGCATGCCACAAACTGCCAGTTGGGACTGGGTATTCGCGGCGACGAACCACAATTGAGCACCAAGAGCTGTTGCGCCATTGGACATTTAGCGTCCTGCTAGAGAGGAGAGCTGAATGCTGGTTACCTGAAAGCCGGGTTCAAACACGCGGTGCGCGAGCACTTATTCTGCGCATGTTCCCTCTGCGCACAGTTTGAGCTGGGTGGTCGGCGTTGGGTTCGGAGCAAAGGTGTGGTGGGAACGCTTGCGCTTAATCGAGACGGACAATCCCCTTCGTTATCGCGTAACGTGTGAGATCAGCGACATTGTGTAGGTGGAGTTTGCGCATCATGTTTTCGCGATGCGCCTCGACCGTGCGTATGCTCAGGTTTAACTCTGCGGCGACCTGCTTGTTCGAATAGCCGTTGGCAATCAGTGTCAAAATTTGTATTTCGCGTGGCGTCAATTGCCCTGGCGCGCGGCGTCTTCCGTTGGATTGTGAGGCGCTTTCAGCGTTGCGAAGCGTTTGGGCTACAAACTGGCTGTAGTACGTTTTTCCTGCGGCTACTGCTTCAATCGCGGTCACAAGTTCCTCGGGCGTCGTGTTTTTAAGCAGGTAGCCTTTCGCGCCGGAGCGGATTACCTGCAGGATCGTGTGTTCGGTTTCCTCGACTGAGAGGATTAGAATGCGGACCTGAGGCGCGAGTCTGCTAAGCTGCTCGGTGACCTGCAGTCCGTTGGCCCCTGGCATGTTGATGTCCAAAAGCATCACGTCCGGCATAAGACTACAAGCCATTCGAATGGCCTCTTCGCCCGTGCTCGCTTCGCCGACAATTTCGAAACGGTTGTACTGCTCGAGGCAGATGCGCACTCCTTGTCGCACCACAGGGTGGTCGTCTGCCAACAGCAACCTGATTTTGTTCGGGTTGTCTTTTCTAGCCATTTGCATGCTTGCTTGGCAGCGAAGTCTGCTAAAAACACCCGGTATTTGATGTACAGCCGGAGCCGTGCCAAAAACAGCGCGGCGCGCATGGTTCGTTACTATTCAACCGGTTAGGGAATGTAGTAGGGCGGGCGTGCAGGCCGTGTGTGCCTTTTTTTGAAGCACGCTGTTACGCCATTTAGACTTGCTCCGGACGCGTAACCGGGCGAGCGGTTGGGGCGCTTCGCCTCCGACCGAGAAACGACCTGTGTAGTCCTCGCGCAGGCAGTCTGAGCTGGAATTGGTGTGCTCGCGGTACTTTTAGCCCGCGCAATAGAGGTTTGCACTCTGCACAGGTTTTAGGCGGCCTTAGGGAGAATGTGAAACCATTCAATCGGGCGCGTGACCCGCTTTGGGCAGTGTCATTGCGAAATCACTTTGAACCACTCGGTCCGCTGGCTGCGCTTTGACTATGCTTTGACAAGCGCAGCTACAGCCGAGGTGGTCCATTCCCGTAGCTGCGTTTGTAAAAACGCGTAGCCAATTGAGCC
>JANWZY010000409.1 GCA_025061935.1 Verrucomicrobiia bacterium | reverse complement strand
TGGACCTCGACATCGCTGGAACAAAGCCGACCATTTTTGCTTCGACCAACGTGGTTCGCATTTTCGACGACGCGATAGTCACATCTTCAATTCCAGTAAATGTGGATCGGAAAGTGGCGCGAGTTGATGTCGCCCTTGCTGTGGAGCACCCGCGCGTGTCTGACCTTGCTTTCACCCTGGTTAGTCCTCGTGGCACCCGTGTACTATTATTCGAAAACCGCGGCGCCAATAGTACAAATGGGCTCGGTCGTGCGTTTATGATGACGAATACTGCATGGCAAAGCTCATTTGAAACGGATGGAGCCGGGAGTTTCACCGTCGGTCCGGGTGCATATTTTGCGGCGGGCTGGTATGTTCAATTTGGAACTGTGGATGTACTCCGCAGTGGTGCGTGGGGAAGCACGCCATTTGAAGGGAATTGGTACATTGACATAAATGGTGATAGCCCGGGCATTATCAGCACGAATATCCCCACTATACCGGGACAAAGATACGCACTCAGGTGTGCCTATGCCCGGAATCCGGAGAGCATAATTACTGGGAGAATCCCAACTGCCAGGATTTGGATCGGAAACGAATTGGTCGCCACAATAACCGCTGATTTTACGAATAGTTGGGGGAATTTAGGCTGGCGCCAAGCCGCATACGAGTTTACCGCACAGTCGGACTCTTCTGTGCTCAAAATCGAATCTTTAACGCCCGGTGACGACGGAGTGCTTTTTGACGCGTTCAACCTGCAGGTTTTGATTTTGAAGCATGCTTACGTTGTCTTCACAGAGGACACGAGTCGGGCTACTTTGCCAATCAAATACGGCACACTGCCATTTGGCATAGAGGGTGCCACTATCGCCGTTGGTGATTTTGAAACACTCCCGGCAGACGATTACGGCGCAGGGACTGGCTTTGGAGGCTGGAATGTGCTGACTAATCAGGTCAGCATTGTTGAAGATCCGTTTAATGCTTTTTCAGGCCGCAGATTCCTTGCCCTTGCTAACAGCAAGATTCGTCAAACGTTGCCCACCCGGCGTGGAAAGCACTACCTACTTTGCTATGCCTACCGAGGGCCCGGGATCGTTGGGTGGTGGCGCGCTGAGGGCAACCCCAATGATTCCGTATCCACGAATCATGGTTCACCTCAAAATGTAAGTTATGCCCCGGGTAGGGTCGGCTGGGCATTCAATTGTTCAAAAGTACCGGCTTCGCGTATCAAAGTGCCCGATGGGCCGGAGTTTAAGCTCACGAACTCGCTTTCCATCGAAGGCTGGATTTACCCCCGCGCTGACGGCGTGATCTTTTGGCGAGGCGACAGGCGGGCAGGGTATGATCCATACGCTTTGGCTCAGCAGTCAAATGGCGAGTTGTGGTTCCATATCTCAGATGCGAGTAACCCCGCTAATTTTGTTTATGTTGCTGCAAGGCCTGTCTATAACCAGTGGTCGCATGTAGCGGGCACGTTGGACGGGCACTCGGGGAGGATGAGATTGTACATAAACGGGGCTTTAGCGCGAGAAGTGATAACATCTGTTCGACCGTTTGCTGAACTGGATCCTGCACTAGAACCTGCAGTGGGTATTGGAAATGTGGGAGAGACGTGGTTTAGCGCACCCTTTAATGGCCTGATTGACGAAATA
>JANWZY010000408.1 GCA_025061935.1 Verrucomicrobiia bacterium | reverse complement strand
TGCACCCTCATTAAGCAAACTGTACGCCCACTTGTGATCGCCACTGCGATACGCCAATCGCCCCAAGGTGAGCGCTACTACCGGATCGTTTGGATTTAATACGCGCGCCCGCCTGGCCAACTCAAGCGCACGATTCGTATTCTGTAAATACCACCCATAAAGCTGCGCCAACTCGGTAAGCGCCGATACCAGTTTCGGCTGTACCTTGAGCAACCTCTCGTAAACTTGTGCGGCTTTCTCCGTCTCTCCACCAGTGCGCCACGCACGCGCACGGCGCAAAAGCAAAATTGGGTCCCTCGGATCACGCTCCAGTTCACGGTCGAGCTCGGCAATCGCATCTTTCCCGGTCCAATCTCTCTCAAGCACTGCCAGCCTGAACCGCGCCTCCTCAAGCCAGTATTGCCTACCCGCAAGCAAAACCGCTTTTTGGAGCGCACTTCGAGCTGCGTGCTCTTCCCCGAGCATATAATGCGCCATGCCTAGGTGAAACCATACCTCCGGTTCATTCGGCAGCGCACGCGCGCTCTCCCCAAGTAACACCGCAGCATGCGCGTACTCACCGCGCCGGTACAAAACCCAGCCAAATGTGTCGGCAAAATACGGGTTCCGCGGATCCGAATCGTACGCACGGCGCGCAAGCTCGTATGCCTCATCGAGTCTCCCCAGATGCTGAGCATATAGCCATGCCAAGTTATTTTGTGCTAGGGGAAGGCCCGGGTTCACAGCCAATACCCTCTCATATGCAGTAGCCGCGGCCGCGTAGTTCGAGCTTGCCGTGTGTAATTCTGCAAGCTGGATAAGCGAACCGACATCATTTGTGTTCCTAGCAATCAACTGCTCGAGCCTTCCTAATGCTTCTGCCTGCCTCCCACCAGCCACGTACACCTGCGCAAGTAACGACTCCGCAGCCGAAAAGGCAGGCTCCAGCTCAAGCGCTTTCTTCAAAGCCGCCTCCGCTTCAGCCAGATTCGTCTCAGCAAGGTGCACCACACCTAGTAGATAAGGGTAATACGCGTTTGATGGGAAACGTTCCCAGTATTGCCGCACGCGCGCACGGGCCGCATCGAACTGTTTACCAGCCACATCCAGCTGAACAAGCTGTTCGAGCGGCAACACATAGTTAGGCGCCAGAGCGAGCGACGCCTCGAAACAAGCACGTGCCTCGGCAGCTTTGCCTTGCTGACGCAGCACCAACCCTTTCAACAAAGGCGGTTCCGGGTTCGTCGGGTAGAGCCGCGCTACCTTCTCAAATACTTTGTGGACTTCGTCTAACTGGCCTCGTACACGGTATGCATCCGCAAGCAAGATATGCGCTTGGACCAGCCCCGGGTCACGTTCCAATAATTGGGCCAGTGTACGAATGGCAGCCTCGGTGCTCCCCAAACGGATGTTAACTTGCGCTAAAAGCAACTCCGCCTCGCGGTAATCAGGCTGAATGGCCAATGCCTCCTTTAACGACTCGACCGCGCCGGAGAGGTCGTAAATCGCCAATCTTGCTAATGCTAACCGATAATGCAACGCGGCAATACCCGGGTACGCTTTTACAGCACGTTCAATCTCCGCTACAGCTTTGGCCGGCTGACCTTGAGCCACCCGTAACTGCGCCATTGTCAACATCGCTTCCACATTCCCCCCATCGCGCAAAAGAATCG